>NZ_JBHXRK010000037.1:0-55350 GCF_042716875.1 Streptomyces sp. NPDC058646
GCCCCGCGGGGGGGGGCCGCCGTGGGGCGGCGGGGGGGGGGGGGGCCCCCTAATCGTCGGCCCCGGGGGGGGTGGGGGGGGGGGGGGGGGGGGGGGGTGTTGGGGGGGGGGGGCCCGGGGGGGGGGGGGGGGGGGCGGGGGCCCCCCCCCCTCCCCGCGTGTCAGGGCCGGCACCGCGGTGGGCAAACCGGTGGAAGCCCGACGCCGCGTTCGCCCGTGGATTACTCCGGGGACGTGCCCGGGTCCGCGTGGAAGGATGGGCCGGAACGTCACCATCAAAGGAGATGACCGCGTGCCAGGCACGAATCTCACCCGTGAAGAGGCTCAGCAGCGGGCGAAGCTGCTCACCGTCGACTCGTACGAGGTCGAACTCGATCTCAGCGGTGCGCAGGAGGGGGGCACCTACCCGTCCGTGACCACCGTCCGCTTCCGGTCGGCCGAGGCCGGTGCCGAGACCTTCATCGACCTGGTCGCCCCGGCCGTGCACGAGGTCGTGCTGAACGGCAAGGCGCTGGACGTCGCCGCGGTCTTCCGGGACTCCCGGATCGCCCTGAAGCACCTGGCCGCCGGGGCCAACGAGCTGCGGGTCGTCGCGGACTGCGCGTACACCAACACCGGTGAGGGCCTGCACCGCTTCGTCGACCCGGTCGACCAGCAGGCCTACCTCTACACCCAGTTCGAGGTGCCGGACGCGCGGCGGGTCTTCGCCAGCTTCGAGCAGCCCGACCTGAAGGCCACGTTCCAGTTCACGGTGACGGCCCCCGCCGGCTGGACGGTCGTCTCGAACTCCCCGACCCCCTCGGCGGAGGAGGTCAAGGAGAACGTCTGGCGCTTCGAGCCGACCCCGCGCATCTCCACGTACATCACCGCGCTGATCGTCGGCCCGTACCACTCCGTGCACAGTTCGTACGAGGGCCCGGACGGGCAGTCCGTGCCGCTCGGCATCTACTGCCGCCCCTCCCTCGCGGAGTTCCTCGACTCGGACGCGATCTTCGAGGTCACGCGGCAGGGCTTCGACTGGTTCCAGGAGAAGTTCGCCTACGCCTACCCCTTCGCCAAGTACGACCAGCTCTTCGTCCCGGAGTTCAACGCGGGCGCGATGGAGAACGCGGGCGCGGTCACCATCCGCGACCAGTACGTCTTCCGCTCGAAGGTGACGGACGCGGCCTACGAGACGCGCGCCGAGACCATCCTGCACGAGCTGGCGCACATGTGGTTCGGCGACCTGGTCACCATGGAGTGGTGGAACGACCTGTGGCTGAACGAGTCCTTCGCGACCTACACCTCGATCGCCTGCCAGGCGGACGCCGCGGGCTCCCGGTGGCCGCACGCGTGGACGACCTTCGCCAACTCGATGAAGACCTGGGCGTACCGGCAGGACCAGCTGCCGTCCACGCACCCGATCATGGCGGACATCCGTGACCTGGACGACGTCCTGGTCAACTTCGACGGCATCACGTACGCCAAGGGCGCCTCGGTGCTCAAGCAGCTCGTCGCCTACGTGGGCACGGACGCCTTCTTCAAGGGCGTGCAGGCCTACTTCACGGCGCACGCCTTCGGCAACACCCGCCTGTCCGACCTGCTGGGCGCCCTGGAGGAGACCTCCGGCCGCGACCTGGCCGCCTGGTCGAAGGCGTGGCTGGAGACGGCCGGCATCAACGTCCTGCGTCCGGAGATCGAGACCGACGCCCAGGGCGTCATCACCGCCTTCGCGGTGCGCCAGGAGGCTCCGGCCCTGCCGGCCGGCGCCAAGGGCGAGCCGACGCTGCGCCCGCACCGCATCGCGGTCGGTCTGTACGAGCTCCAGGGCGGCTCCCTCGTACGCACGGACCGGATCGAGCTGGACATCGACGGCGAGCTGACGGCCGTGCCGGAGCTCGTGGGCCGGGCCCGTCCGGCCGTCGTCCTGCTCAACGACGACGACCTGTCCTACGCGAAGGTCCGCCTGGACGAGGAGTCCCTGGCCGCGGTCACCGCGCACCTGGGCGACTTCACCGAGTCCCTGCCGCGGGCCCTGTGCTGGGCCTCGGCCTGGGACATGACGCGCGACGCCGAACTGGCCGCCCGCGACTACCTCGCGCTGGTCCTCTCGGGCATCGGCAAGGAGTCCGACATCGGCGTCGTCCAGTCGCTCCAGCGGCAGGTGAAGCTCGCCGTCGAGCTGTACGCCGACCCGGCGTGGCGCGAGGAGGGCCTGGCGGTCTGGACCGAGGCCGCGCTGGAGCACCTGCGGGCGGCGGAGCCGGCCGGCGACCACCAGCTGGCGTGGGCCCGTGCCTTCGCGGCCACGGCCCGCACCGAGGAGCAGCTGGCGTACCTGTCGGCGCTGCTGGACGGCACCGAGGTCCTCGAGGGCCTGGCCGTCGACACCGAGCTGCGGTGGGCGTTCCTGGAGCGGCTCGCCGCCACGGGTGTCGCGGACGAGGCGGCCGTCGCGGCGGAGCTGGAGCGGGACGCCACGGCGGCCGGCGAGCGCCACGCGGCGACGGCGCGGGCCGCGCGCCCGACGGCGGAGGCCAAGGCCGGGGCGTGGGCCTCGGTGGTGGAGTCCGCCGAACTGCCGAACGCGGTACAGGAAGCGGTGATCGGCGGTTTCGTCCAGACCGGTCAGCGCGAGCTGCTGGCCCCGTACACCGCGAAGTACTTCGAGGCGGTCAAGGGCGTGTGGGAGACCCGCAGCCACGAGATCGCCCAGCAGATCGCGGTGGGCCTGTACCCCTCGCTCCAGGTGTCGCAGGAGACCCTGGACGCCACGGACGCCTGGCTGGCCTCGGCCGAGCCGAACGCGGCCCTGCGCCGTCTGGTCCTGGAGTCCCGCTCGGGCGTGGAGCGCGCGCTGAAGGCCCAGGCCGCGGACGCGGCAGCCGCCGCCGCCCGGGGCTGACGCCGGTCCCCGGGGGCGGCGCCGGCAGCGGCGCCGCCCCCGCTACCGCCGGTCGGCGGCGACGGCCCGCAGGGCCTCCAGCACGTGGGCCAGCGCCGGGGCGGACTCCGCGCCCCGGCGGACCGCGGCGATGACGTGCCGGGTGGGGCGGTCGTGGGTGAGGACCCGGACCGCGACGCCCGAGGCGCGGCTCGACACCATCCGGGGCACCAGGGCCACGCCCATGCCCGCCTCGACCATGGCGAGGATCGCGGTCCAGCCGGAGGCCGAGTGGGCCTGCTCGGGTACGAAGCCGGCGGCTTCGCAGGCGCCCCGGGCGATCTCCGACCAGGGGCCGCTGCCCCCGTAGATCCATGGGTCCCCGGAGAGGTCCGCGAGGCGCAGGCCGCGTGCGTGCGCCCGCGGGTGGTCCGGCGGGAGCGCCACGTCCAGCGGGTCCTCCAGCAGCGTGATCCGGGTGAACCGGGGATCCCGAGCGCTCGGCGCGTGGGCCGCCAGCGACAGCGCGAGGTCGACCACTCCGGCGGACAGCAGCTCGTACGACTCCGCGGCCTCCGTCTCGCGGACCCTGACCTCCACCCCGGGACGGGTGCGGCGCAGCGCCGCGACCGCCGGGACCACGAGGGCCGGTACGGCGGTCGAGAAGGCGCCGATCCGGACCTCGCCCGCGTCCCCGGCGAGGTATCCGGCCAGCTCGGAGTCGGCCCGCTCCAGCTGCGCGAAGACCGCCTCCGCGTGCTTCAGGACGAGGTGGGCCGCATCGGTGAGACGCACCCGGCGGCCCTGCGCCTCCAGCAGCACCACGCCCAGCTGCCGCGCGAGGTTCGTCAGCTGCTGGGAAACGGCCGAGGGCGTCATGTGCAGCGCCTCGGCCGTGGCGGTCACGGTGCCGTGCTCGGCCAGGGCCCGCAGGATCCGCAGTTTCTTGATGTCCCACTCGGTCACGGGACCGAACCTACCGCCGGGCACTTCCCAGCCCCACCCCGCCGAGGATGAGCGCCATGCACAGCAGCTGCGCCGGTCCGGTCCGCTCGCCGAGGAGCAGCAGGCCGAGCCCGGCCACGCAGACCGGCTGGAGGTAGTAGACGACGCCGGCGCGGGCCGCGCCGATGGTCGCGACCGCCTTGTTCCAGGCGAAGAAGGCGACGGCCGAGGAGAACACCCCGACGTACAGCAGCGGTCCGAGCGTCCCGGTGCCGGCCTCGAAGCCTCCCTGGACGGCGACGGAGACGGCGTAGGCGGGGGCCAGCATCAGCGCGCCGAGCACGAAGGTGGTGATCAGGAAGGCCGGTCCGCCGATCTCCGCGGGCTTGCGCTTGAGCAGTGCGCTGTACGTGGCGAAGGAGAGGGCGGCGCCGAACATCCACAGGTCTCCGGCGCCGAAGTCGAAGCCGAGGGAGCCGTCCCCGACCAGCAGCAGCACGCCGAGCGCGGCGATCAGCAGTCCGAAGGTGCGCCGGGCGCCGAGCCGTTCGCCGCCGAGGCGGGCGTAGAGCGCCATGACCACCGGCGACGCGGCCATGATCATGCCCATGTTGGAGGCGGAGGTGGTCAGACCGGCCTGGTGGACGAGGGTGTTGTAGAGGGTGACGCCGAACAGCGTGGCGACGGCGATGTAGCCGAGGTGCTCGCGGATCAGCGCCCGCTGCTGCCAGGCCTGGCGGGCGGCGAACGGGGCGACCGCGAGGGTGGCGATGATCCAGCGCCAGAAGACGGCCTGGACGGGCGGGACGTGGTCGGCCATGCCCCGGGTGGCGACGAAGCTGCCGGACCAGACGACCGTCGCGAGCAGGGCGAGGAGGACGCCGAGTCCGGCGGCCCCCTTCTGGCCCGTGGCTGCGGTGCCGACGCGAGAAGCGGTGCGGGCGCGGTCCGTGACGGCCACTGTGCATCTCCCCCTGGGGTGTCCGGTCGATCGTTCGTGGACCTACCGTCGCACCGCCCCATCCCTCAGGTCCATCGAAATGTTTTGATCAGTCTTTTCAGCAGAACTGAACGGTTGGGGAGCCTTGGCGGCGAACAGCTGGCCGGCGACGGTGGCGGCGAAGGCGATCGCCATGCCGACCAGCTGCACGGGGGTCAGCGCCTGCCCGAGGGCCGCCCAGCCGATGACGGCGGCGGTGAGCGGGGAGAGCGGACCGAGGAGGGTGACGGAGGTGGCGGTGAGCTGCCCGATGCCGCGGAACCAGAGCCAGTACGCGATACCGGTGTTGATCAGCATCATGTAGCCGTAGCCGAGGAAGGCCTTGCCGTCGAGCGCGGGCGGTGCGCCCTCGACCAGGGCGGCGATCGGGATGATGAACAGCCCGCCCGCGGTGAGCTGCCAGCCGGTCACGGCCAGCGGCCCGACGCCCTCGGGGCGGCCCCAGCGCTTGGTCATGACCGTGCCCGCCCCCATGGAGGCGGAGGAGACCACTCCGGCGATGACGCCGACCAGGTCGAGCCGGGCCTCGGCGGTGAGGACCACCATGCTCACGCCGAACGCCCCCACCACGGCGGCGAGTACGGTGCGCAGGCTCGCCCGCTCCCCCAGGAGCAGGGCGGCGAGACCCACGACGAACAGTGGTCCGGCGGCGCCGAGCACGGCCGCGACCCCGCCGGGCAGCCGGTAGGCGGAGAGGAAGAGCAGCGGGAAGAAGGCGCCGATGTTGAGGGTGCCGAGGACCGCGGACTTCCACCACCAGGCGCCCTTGGGCAGCGTCCGGGAGAGGGACACCAGCAGCAGTCCGGCGGGCAGGGCGCGCATCGCGCCGGTGAACAGCGGCCGGTCGGGCGGCAGCAGTTCGGTGGCGACGACGTAGGTCGAGCCCCAGGAGACGGGGGCGAGGGCGGTCAGGGCGACGGTGGCGAAGCGCTTCATGAGCGGTGGCTCCTCGGGCGGACGCGGTGGAGGAAGACGGGCGGACGGGCCGGCAGGTCAGGCGGCGGCGGGGACCGGTGGCCGTCGCGCGGCGGGCGCGGCCGGCGGTTCGGCGTGCACGGCGTGCGCGGGCAGGTGCCGCTCCAGCCGGAGCAGCGCCAGGGCGGCGCCGAGCGCGGCGGCGGTCAGCACCGCCCAGGGCAGGCGGCCGTCGACGGAGAGCAGGGCGGTGAAGAGGGCGGGGGCGAGGGCTCCGGCCAGCGAGTAGGAGAGCTGGTAGGTGGCCAGGTAGCGGCCGCGGACGGCTTCGGGGGCGGCGGAGACGGAGAGGGCGCCCCCGGAGGGGCTGTGGACCAGTTCGCCGAGGGTGTAGACGACCACGACGGCCAGCAGGGCGATCAGGGTGGCGGTCTGTCCGGGGCGGAGCGTGCCGAGCACGATCTGGCCGGCGAAGGCGGCGGCGAAGAGCACGGCGCCGAGGGCCGCGGAGCGGGTGCGGCGGGCTCCCGAGCGGCGGACGCGGCCCGCGACCAGGACGCCGGCTCCGGCGCACAGGACGGTGTTGACGGTGAAGGCCGCGCCGGTGAGGGAGGCCGGGGCCGCCAGCCAGGTGGTGAGGTAGAGGGGGAAGAGGACGGACAGGGCCGAGTAGCCCAGCGCGGTGAGGAAGTTGGCGGCGGTGAGCCCGAGGAAGGGCCGGTCCCGCAGGACGGTCCGGTATCCGGCCGCCGGCCGGCCGGGGGCGCCGGGCGCGGCGGACGCCCCCGGCCCCGCGTCCGCACGGGGCGCCGGGCGCACCCGGCTGACGAGCAGCCCGGCGAGGGCGAAGGCCAGGGCGTTGCCCCAGGCGGTGTGGGTGAATCCGCCCGTCCCCCACAGCCCCAGCACCCCGGAGACCAGCAGGGCGCCCGCCCCCATCCCGGCGTTCTGCAGGGCCCGGGTGGAGGCCTGGAGGCGGTCGCGGGCCGCGCCCCGGGCGACCTCCCCGATCAGGGACTGCTGGACGACGCCGAAGGACCGGTCGGCCAGTGCGGTGACCAGGGCGACGGCGGCGAAGGCGGGCAGGGAGTCGGCGAGCGGGTAGAGGGCGAAGCCGAGCGTCCGGATCCCGTAGAGGACCAGGTTGACCCGCTGGGCGCCGAACCGGTCGACGGCCGTGCCCGCCAGCGGCATGAAGACGAGGCCGGCCACCCCGGTGACGGTCATGACCAGGCCGACGAGGGTGAAGGAGAGGCCCGTGACGTGGTGGAAGAAGACGAGCGAGAACGGGATGTACATGCCGATCCCGACCGCGCTGATCCCGATGCCGAGGAGCAGGGACCCCTCCCCCGGCACCCGTGTCCCGTCGACTGCCTTCACGTTGTTCCCCCCAAAAGTAGATCGCTCGCAAGTAGCTTACCGCTAAGCTACTTAGCGTCAAGCTGCTTTCTTGCGAACGATCGAGCGGGAAACGGATACTTCAGTCATGAACGACGCCCCACAGGCACCCTCGGAGCAGCCCGCCGACGCCGTCGATGCGATCACCGCGCAGTGGTACGCGGTGCGCCCCGACCTGGAAACCACCCCCATGGCCGTCTTCGGGCGCATCTACCGGATCGGCCGGGCCATGGGCGACGAGATGGAGCGGACGTACGCGCGCTACGGCATCTCGCGCGGAGAGTTCGACGTCGTCGCCACCCTGCGCCGCTCGGGCGCCCCGTACACGCTCTCGCCCCGCCAGCTGTCGGCCACGCTCATGCTCACCACCGGAGGCATGACGGGTCGTCTGGACAAGCTGGAGAAGGCCGGGCTGCTCTGCCGCAAGCCCGATCCGCACGACCGGCGGGGGCTCCAGGTGACGATCACCGACCGCGGCCTGGCCCTCATCGACGAGGCCGTCACCGCCGGCCTGGAGGTGCAGCGCGCCGCCCTCACCGGACTGAGCGACGAGGAGGTCGGCCTCCTGACGGGCCTGCTCCGCAAGCTGCTGGCCGGGGTCTGAGGGCGCGAGAAGAACACGACGAGGCGCCGAGGGTCCCCGCACGGCCGGTCTGTCGGCGGTGCGGACCCCCGGCGCCCCGGAAGTCTGCGGTGCTGACCCTCAGGTCAGCCGGCCCCGGTCAGGCCTGGTTCTGCTGCTTGCGCGACTTGTCGCCGACCATCACGAGGCCCGTGATGACCAGGAACAGCACGATCGGCGCGGCCACGAACAGGCCGAGCGTCTCGCCGATGCTCAGGCCCGGACCCGGGTCGTCACCGTCGTCGCGGGTCAGCGCGAGGGCGGGAGACGTCATCAGCAGCATCATCAGCGTCGTTCCGGCCGTAACGGCGCCGGCGCGCAGAGCGTTCTTCTTGTCCACGGTGCAAACGTAGCGAACACCTAAACGGAGCGCGCGCCCGGGGGTGCCGTACGGGGACCCGCTCCGGCGCGCACCGCGCTCAGCAGGGCGTTCGCCCGGGGCGAGGCGGTCAGCGCCTCCAGGGTCAGCGGCCGTCCGCCCTCGTCGGCGACCGGCAGCCGCCAGTTGGGGTACTGGTCCCAGGTGCCCGGCAGGTTCTGCGGCCGCCGGTCCCCGACCGCGTCCGGCAGCCACACGCCGACCAGCCGGGCCGGGGTGCGCAGCAGGAACCCGTACAGGGCGAGCACGGCGGCCTCCTCTCCCTTGGTCTCCATCCCGAGCCCCTCCAGCACCTCCAGCCACTCGGCGGTGTCGGCGGCGTCCTCCGCCCGTTCCCGCTCCACGGGGCGCGTCAGCAGGCCCAGCTCGTCGCGCAGTTCGACGTGGGTGCCGGCCAGCTTGGCAGCCGTGGGGGGCAGGTCGTGGGTGGTCGTGGTGGCCAGGCAGTCGGCCCGCCAGTCCTGCGGGCCGAGCGGCTTCCCGCCGCCCTCCCAGTCCCGCTCGAACCAGAGCACCGAGGTGCCGAGGACGCCGCGCCGGGCCAGTGCCTGCCGGACCCCCGGCTCCACCGTCCCGAGGTCCTCCCCGATGACCAGGGCACCGGCCCGGTGGGCCTCCAGCACCAGGACCGCCAGCATCGCCTCGCCGTCGTAGCCGACGTACGTGCCCTCGGCGGGCAGGGTGCCCTCCGGGATCCACCAGAGCCGGAACAGGCCCATGACATGGTCGATGCGCAGGGCGCCCGCGTAGCGGAAGACCCCCCGCAGCAGGGCCTGGAAGGGGGCGTAGCCGGTGTCGGCCAGCCGGTCGGGGCGCCACGGCGGCAGGCCCCAGTCCTGGCCACGGGCGTTGAAGGCGTCGGGCGGGGCGCCCACGGAGACGTGCCGGGCGTGGAAGGGGCCGGTCAGGGCGTCCGAGCCGTCGGGGTGCACCCCGACGGCGAGGTCGTGCACGATGCCCACGGCCATCCCGGCCTCCCGGGCGGCCCGCTGGGCGGCCGCGAGCTGGGTGTCGGTCAGCCAGACCAGCCAGCGGTGGAAGTCGCCGTGCTCCCGCGGTTCCTGCCCGGCGGCGGAGGCGCACCAGGCGGCGTGCCGGTCCAGGGCCGGGCCCTGCTCCTCGCGGAACCGCGCGTAGGCGGCGGCGCGTTCCGGGGTCCGCGGGACGGCGTACAGCAGTTCCAGCGCCTGCCGTTTGAGGTCCCAGACGGCGTCCCGGTCGATCAGCGCGCCCTCCTGCAGCACCCGGCGGCGCAGTGCCCCGCCCCGGGCGGCGAGGGCGTCGAGGGCCTCCCGGTCGGGGCAGTCGGCGTACTCGGGGACGGCCTCGATGCACAGGTGCACCGGGTCGGGGAAGCGGCGCGAGGAGGGCCGGTACGGGGACGGGTCGGTCGGCGTCCCGGGGACGGCCGCGTGCAGCGGGTTGACCTGGATGAAGCCGACTCCGTGGGTGCGGCCGGCCCAGCGGGCGAGCGAGGCGAGGTCCCCGAGGTCGCCCATGCCCCAGGACCGCTCCGAGAGCAGCGAGTAGAGCTGGACGAGGAGCCCGTGGGCCCGGTCGGGCGCTGCCGGGGCCCGGTCGGGGGCGGCGACGAGGGAGGCTTTGGCGGTACGGCCGTCCGGGAGGGTGGCGGTGATCCGGTGGACGCCCAGCGGCAGCTCACCCGGCAGCGGACCGGCCGGGCCGGTCACCCATTCGGCCGCCTCCTGCGGGGCCCCCTCCGGCTCCAGGCGGAGCCGGGTTCCGGGCGGCAGCGCGGCCAGGGCGGGAGGCGGCGGTCCGCCCTGCCAGTGCACCAGTACGGGCGGCAGCAGCCGGGCCGCCGCCTCCTGTTCGGTGGCCTCCCGCCGCGCGCGCACGTCCCCGGGGGTGTCGGCGGCCACGCCGAGCAGGCCGAGCACGGCGGTGACCGTGGCCCGGGGCACCTGGACGGTGACGTCCTTCGCGGGCTGGTAGGCGGTGGCGATGCCGTGCAGGGCCGCGAGCCGGTCCAGATCGTCCATGTGCGGGCACTCCTCCGTGCATGAGGGTGGATCAGAAAGGGGGCGCGGGCCTGGCGGGCGGGGGTGGGACGCGAGCGCGGGACACCGCCGGACGGCACCGCCGTGCGGCAACGCAGGGCGAACACGGCAGCCATACCCACTGGGAGGGACCGCATTCCTGGCGTATCCCGGTCAGATCACCCAGCCGCGTTGACACCCGGGCCGCACGGGTGGTGGGGTCTGGCTCGTTCGTACGAGCGGGGGACGTCCCGGCACGAGGAGGCTCTGTGCAGCTCAGGGGCAGCAGGCGGACGACGGCCGCTGCGGTGGCCGTGATCGGGGCGCTGCTGGGCGGTGCGGTCGCGGCGGCGCCTCCCGCGGCCCTCTCGGCGCCGCCCCTGCCGGCCGGCCCGGCGCACGACCCGGCGGCCGGCACCGCCGCGGGCCCCCTGCTCGACCCCGGCGCGGACCCCGCGCGCGGCGCCGCCGAGGGCCCGGCCGTCTGGCCGCGGCCGCAGTCGATGACCGCCGATCCGGCGCGCGAAGTGCCCCTGGGCCCCGAGGCCGTTCTGGTGGCTCCGGGCGAGGCCGATCCGTACGCCGTCCAGGTGGTGCGGGACGCCCTGCGCGGGGCAGGTGTGCGCTCCCTGCACGAGCGGGCCCCCGGCGAGCCGCTGCCGGCGCGCGGCACCGTCGTACGGCTCCAGGGTCCGGGCGCCGACGAGGCGTTGCGGGCACTGGGTGCGGCGGAGCCGGGCGATCTGCCGGGCGGCGGCTACCGGCTGGCCGCGGGGCGGACCGGCGGCCGGGACACGGTCGCCCTGGCCGGGGTGGGCGAGGACGGGCTCTTCCACGCCGCGCAGACCCTGCGTCAGCTGCTGGCCGGGGGCAGGCCGACGGTGCCCGGGGTGCTGGTGCGGGACTGGCCGGCGGCGCCCGTACGGGGCATCACCGAAGGGTTCTTCGGCCGGCCGTGGAGCCAGCGGCAGCGCCTGGCCCAGGTGGACTTCATGGGCCGCACCAAGCAGAACCGGCTACTGCTCGCGCCCGGTGACGACCCCCACCGGACGACGCAGTGGCGCGAGGACTACCCCGCCCCGGCGCAGGCGGAGTTCCGCGCGCTGGCCGAACGGGCCCGCGGCAACCGGGTGGTGCTGGGCTGGGCGGTGTCCCCCGGTCAGTCGATGTGCCTGTCCTCGGCGGCCGACCGGGCGGCGCTCGCGCGCAAGCTGGACGCCATGGCGGAGCTGGGGTTCCGGGCGTTCCAGGTGCAGTTCCAGGACGTCAGCTACTCGGAATGGAGCTGCCGGGAGGACCGGGAGCGGTACGGGAAGGGGCCCGCGGCCGCGGCGAAGGCGCACGCGGAGGTCGCGGGCGCACTGGCGGCGCACCTGGCCGCCCGGCATCCGGGGGCGGCGCCGCTGTCGCTGCTGCCGACCGAGTACTACCAGGAGGGCGCCACCGCCTACCGGACGGCCCTGGCGGGCGCGCTGGACGGGCGCGTGGAGGTGGCGTGGACCGGCGTGGGCGTGGTCCCGCGCACGATCACCGGGAAGGAGCTGGCGGGGGCGCGCGCGGCGCTGGGCCACCCGCTGGTCACCATGGACAACTACCCGGTCAACGACTGGGACCCGGGCCGGGTCTTCCTGGGCCCCTACACGGGCCGCGACCCGGTGGTGGCGAGCGGCTCGGCCGCACTGCTGGCCAATGCGATGCCGCAGGCCGCCCTGTCCCGCATCCCGCTGTTCACCGCGGCGGACTACGCGTGGAACCCGCGCGGCTACCGGGCCGGCGAGTCCTGGGCCGCGGCGGTGCGCGAGGTGGCCGGGCCGGACCGGCGGGCCCGCCAGGCGCTGGCGGCGCTGGCCGGGAACTCCGCCTCGTCGGGCCTGAAGCAGGAGGAGTCGGCGTACCTGAAACCGCTGGTCGAGCAGTTCTGGCGGGCCCGCGCCGCGGGCGACCCGGACGCCGGGACGGAGCTCCGCGCGGCGTTCACGGTGCTGAGCGAGGCCCCGGACCGCCTCCCCGCCCTGGCGGACGAGGCGGGCCCCTGGCTGGAGCGGCTCTCGCGCTACGGAACGGCCGGCGTACTGTCCCTGGACGTGCTCCGGGCCCAGGCCCGCGGCGACGGAACGGCGGCCTGGCGCTCGGCGCGGGAGCTGGCCGCCGCCCGCGCACGGCTCGCGCAGCCCGGCCCCGTGCGGGTGGACCGGGCCGTCCTGGACCCCTTCCTCGTCCAGGCCGCGGCGGAGGCCGACGCCTGGACGGGCGCCACCCGCAGGACGGGCACGGTGACGCGCGAGCCGCAGGCCTGGACCGTACGGCTGGACGCCCCGCGCCCCGTGGCGGCGGTGACGGTCATGACGGAACCCCTCCCGGCCGGCGTCCCGGCGGCGGTGGAGGCCCACGTGCCCGGCGAGGGCTGGCGCAGGCTCGGCGAGGCCGCGGCGTCGGGCTGGACCCAGGTGGACACGGCCGGGCTGCGCGCGGACGCCGTCCGGCTGTCCTGGCCCGGGGCCGCTCCGGCGGTCCACCAGGTGGTGCCCTGGCTCGCGGACGGCCCGCAGACCCGCTTCGAGCTGGCGGACGGCGCCCGGGCGGACGCCGAGATCGGCGGCGCCCCCCGCCGGGTGTCGGCGCAACTGTCCGCCCTGGGCCCCGGCGAGGTCCGCGGCCCGTTGTCGGCCCGGCCCCCGGCGGGCATCGAGGTGCGCCTCCCGGCCTCGGCGGTGGTGCCGCGCGGGGCGAACGTGTCGGTCCCGGTGGAGGTCGCGGTCGCCGCGACGACCGCGCCGGGCAGCTACCAGGTGCCGGTGACCTTCAACGGGGAGTCGCGCACGCTGACGGTGCGGGCGGTGGTGCGGACGGGCGGTCCGGACCTCCTGCGCACCGCGCGGGCCTCCTCCTCGGCGGACGAGACCCCGGACTTCCCGGCCTCGGCGGTCGTGGACGGCTCGCCGGCCACCCGCTGGTCCTCACCGGCCGTGGACGGCGCGTGGTGGCGGGCGGAGCTCGCCGCCCCGGCCCGCATCGGGCTGCTGGACCTCCACTGGCAGGACGCGCACCCCTCGGCCTACCGCGTGGAGACCTCAGCCGACGGGGTGACCTGGCAGACCGCCGTCACCGTCCCGGCCTCGCGCGGCGGCCACGAGTCCTTGCGCATGGACGTGCCGGGGACCCGCTTCGTCCGGGTGACGTGCGACACGCGGGCGACGCGGTACGGCTGCTCGCTCTGGTCGGCGCAGGCCTACGCGGTCACGCCGTAGGACGTCGCGGCACGGGGCCGCCGGGGTGGGGCGCCGGGCTGCCGCGGTGCGGGTCCGCGGCCGCGACGGGCGGCGGACCCGCCGGTCAGGACGCCGCGACCCCGATCCGTTCCAGCGCGTCGTCGGCCCCGAACGGCTGGAGGTACGGCATCCACCGGGGGTCGCGGTGACCTGTGCCGATGATGCGCCAGGCCAGGCCCGAGGGCGGAGCCGGCTGGTGCCGCAGCCGCCAGCCCAGTTCCAGCAGGTGCCGGTCGGCCTTGACGTGGTTGCAGCGGCGGCACGCGGCGACGACGTTGTCCCACGCGTGCCGGCCACCCCGGCTGCGCGGGATGACGTGGTCGACGCTGGTGGCGACGCCGCCGCAGTACATGCAGCGGCCGCCGTCCCGGGCGAACAGGGCGCGCCGGGTGAGTGGAACGGGCCCCCGGTAGGGGACCCGCACGAAGCGCTTGAGCCGGACCACGCTGGGAGCGGGGACGGCTCTCGTCGCGCTGTGCAGATAGGCGCCGGATTCCTCCAGGGAGACCGCTTTGTTCTCCAGGACGAGGACGAGCGCGCGGCGGAGCGGTACGACGCCGAGCGGCTCGTACGACGCATTGAGGACCAGGACGTGCGGCACGGACTGCCTCCTTGTACGCCGGCGGCGCGTGGCTCGCGCCGGGACGATCTGCCCTCCAGTCTCCCCTTACGGCTGGTCGAAGCGCCACCACGCGCCCGTAACGGGTCCGGGGTGTTTTCAACCACACCGGCCGGGCGGGCGCGGAAGGCATGCCCAGGTGGGCGCGTCCCCGCCCCGAACACCGAACCACGCCGAAGGGATTGCCCCGTTAGTGTGGTCGGCCTGCCCGCACTCCCGCGGACTGTCGTCCGGGGGTACCCGGTTCCGCGGGCAGACCGCTACACCTGGAGGTTCCCGTCGTGCCCTGGCCTGCCGCCCCGCTGCCCCTCGCAGCCGACGCGCCGGACGTGTCCACCACCCTCAAGGACACCCACGAGAGCGTCACCAACGCCGCGAGCTTCATCGAGCAGAACTGGGCCGCCTGGCTCGCCGTCGGCCTGCGGATCCTCCTGATCATCGTGATCGCGGCGGCGCTGCGCTCGGTGGTCCGCAAGGCGCTGACCAAGCTGATACACCGGATGAACACCAGCGCCGAGGCGGTCGAGGGCACCGCCCTGGGCGGGCTCCTCGTCAATGCCGAGCGGCGGCGTCAGCGCTCGGAGGCGATCGGTTCGGTGCTCCGGTCCGTCGCTTCGTTCCTGATCCTGGGCACGGCCGCGCTGATGGTCCTGGCCGCCCTGAAGATCGATCTGGCTCCGCTGCTGGCGAGCGCCGGTGTGGCCGGTGTGGCCATCGGTTTCGGTGCGCGGAACCTGGTGACGGACTTCCTGTCCGGCGTGTTCATGATCATGGAGGACCAGTACGGCGTCGGAGACAAGATCGACGCGGGGGTGGCCTCCGGCGAGGTCGTCGAGGTCGGCCTGCGGGTGACCAAGCTGCGCGGGGACAACGGCGAGATCTGGTACGTGCGCAACGGCGAGATCAAGCGGATCGGCAACCTCAGCCAGGGCTGGGCGACGGCCACCGTCGACGTCCAGGTCAAGCCGACCGAGAGCCTGCCCCGGATCCGCGAGGTGGTCCAGGCGGTCGCCGACACGCTGGCCAAGGAGTCCCCGTGGGACGAGCGCCTGTGGGGCCCGGTGGAGGTGCTGGGCCTGGACGAGGTGCTGCTCGCCTCGATGACGGTGAAGGTGTCGGCGAAGACGATGCCGGGCCAGCAGTTCGCGGTGGAGCGGGAGCTGCGCTGGCGGATCAAGGAGGCCTTCGACGCGGCGGGCATCCAGATCATCGGCGGTCTGCCCGCCGCTGACGAGGACGAGGCCGCGTCGGACCCCTCGGCCTCCGTGGCGGCGCCCTCGGCGCTGGCGAACCCCACGTCCCCGCAGTCCCTGGCCACCGCCCCGATCCCGCCGCCGGCCGCCCCCGGCGCCCCGCGGATCACCAAGTAGCGCCGCGGCCCCTGTCGTTCCGCCCGTACACCGCTGCCCCCGCAGACCTTTCTGCGGGGGCAGCGCCATTGACACGCCGGGAAAGCTGATAGGAAACTTACTTAACAGTTGCTGAAGAGCAGCCGTCGCCCCGAGGGAGAAGCACCCCATGCCCGGCACCCCGCCCGCCCCCGGCACCCCGAGCCTGCTGCGCGTCATGAACGACCGCGCCGCCCTGGACCTGCTGCTGGAACACGGCCCGCTCTCCAGGACGACCATCGGCCGGCTCACCGGGCTCAGCAAGCCCACCGCCTCCCAGCTGCTGGCCCGCCTGGAATCCGCCGGCCTCGTGGTGGCCACCGGCACCGCCGCCGGCCGCCCGGGCCCCAGCGCCCAGTTGTACGCGCTCAACCCCCGCGCGGCACACGCAGGCGGACTCGACGTGACCCCCCAGGGCATCACCGCGGCCGTCGCCGACGTCACCGGCGAGGTCGTCGGCCGCTACGAGCTCCCCTCCCGCGCGGGCACCCCCGCCGTCGACCAGGTCACCGAGGCCCTCGGCGGAGCCGTCAAGGCCGCCGGTCTGCACCACGACGACCTGCACCGCCTCGTCATCGCCACCCCGGGCGCCTTCGACCCGCAGACCGGCCGGCTCCGCTACGCCGGCCACCTCCCCGGCTGGCACTCCCCCACCCTCCTCGACGAACTGGCCGCAGCCCTGCCCATGCCGGTCGGGTACGAGAACGACGTCAACCTCGCCGCGGTGGCCGAGCAGCGCCTCGGCGCGGCCCGCGGCCACCAGGACTTCGTCCTGCTGTGGAACGAGGACGGCCTCGGCGCCGCCCTGGTCCTCGGCGGCAGACTGCACCGCGGCTGGACCGGCGGCGCGGGCGAGGTGGGCTTCCTGCCCGTGCCCGGCCACCCCCTGGTCCGCCAGGTCACCCGGGCCAACACCGGCGGCTACCAGGAACTGGCCGGCGTACAGGTGCTCCCGCGGCTCGCCGCCGAGCTGGGCATCGAGGCCGGCCCCGAACAGGCCGCGCCCGACGGGCCCGGCGGTCCGCAGGTCGCGTACGGCCCGCAGGTCGCCGCCGCCGTCGCCCTCCTCGAACGGGCCGCCGCCACGCCCGAAGGGCCGTACCTGCGCTTCCTGGAGTCCTACGCCACCGCGCTCGCCACCGGCCTCGCCTCACTGGTCGCCGTACTGGACCCCGAGATCGTGATCCTGTCCGGGGCCGCCGTCACCGCGGGCGGCGAGCCGCTGCGCACCCTGCTGGAGAGCGAGATCGGCGAGCTGGCCCCCTCCCGGCCCCGGCTGGTCACCGGTGAGGTGCGCGAACGGCCGGTGCTGCGCGGTGCGCTGGAAAGCGCACTGGCCGCCACCCGCGACGAGGTGTTCGACACCTCCCGCTGACCCGGCCCCCGCGGCCCGCACCCCACTCCACCCCTGCAAGCGACCGTCCGCACCCCTCCCGTCCCGGAAGTCCCGCCGCGCAGAGAGTGACACCGCCATGCCCAGAAACCGCCGCCTCGCCGCCGCAGCCGGCGCCCTCGCCGCGATATCCGTGCTCGCCACCGCGTGTACGGGCCAGAGCGGCGGGGCCGCCGCCGACGACCCGGGGAAGGAGGCCACCCTCACCTTCTGGCACGGCTGGTCCGCCCCGAGCGAGGTGAAGGCGATCGAGGAGAACATCGCCCGCTTCGAGAAGGCACACCCCCACATCAAGGTGAAGGCCACCGGCAACATGACCGACGACAAGGTCAACCAGGCGCTGCGGGCGGGCGGGGACAAGGCTCCCGACGTGGTCGCCTCCTTCACCACGGACAGCGTCGGCAAGTTCTGCAGCTCCGGCGCCTTCACCGACCTGAACCCCTTCCTCCAGAAGTCCGGGATCGACAAGGCGAAGGTCTTCCCGAAGACCCTGCTGGAGTACACCCGGTTCAGGGACAACCAGTGCACCCTGCCGCTGCTGAACGACGCCTACGGCCTCGTCTACAACAAGACCGCCTTCGCCGCCGCGGGCATCACCGAACCCCCCAGGACCTGGAGCCGGTTCACCGAGGTCGCGAAGAAGCTGACGAAACCCAAGGGGGACTCCTACGAACAGGTCGGCCTGATGCCCACCTTCCACGGCTACGAGACCACCCCGATGCGGCTGGCCGCTCAGTGGAGCCCCACGTACTTCGGGGCCGACGGCAAGTCCAACCTGGCCGCGGATCCGGCCTTCGCGAAGATGCTGACCGCGCAGAAGGACCTGGTCGCGGCGCTGGGCGGCTACGAGAAGCTGGAGCGGTTCCGCGCCACCTTCGGTGACGAGTGGAGCGCCGAGCACCCCTTCCACACCGGCCAGGTCGCCATGCAGATCGACGGCGAGTGGCGGGCTCCCATGGCCAAGGCGGCCGGGGTGGGCTTCGAGATCGGCACCGCGCCGCTTCCCGTCCCGGACGACCAGGCCGCCGACTACGGCAAGGGCTACCTCTCCGGCACGATCATGGGCATCGCCTCGGGCAGCAGGAAACAGAACGCCGCCTGGGAGCTGGTGAAGTACATGACGACCGACACCGAGGCCGTGGTGGCCTTCGCCAACTCCATCCACAACGTGCCGTCCACGCTCGCGGCCCTGGAGTCCCCGGACCTCCAGGTGACCCCGGAGTTCAAGACCTTCCTCGACATCGCCCGGCACCCCAGGTCGAGCACCACCCCGGCCCAGGCCGACGGCGGCACCTACCAGCTGACCTTTACGGACTTCGCGTACGCGGTCGAGAAGGGCGACGTCGCCGACATCCCGGCCGGCCTCGCCAGGACCGACCAGCAGATCGACACGGACATCGCGAAGGCGGACCGGCCCCGATGACCCGCACGCACACGAAGCCCGGCGCCGGGCTGCGGGCGAGGCGGCGGCGCTCCGCCCTGCGGACCGCGGCCTTCATGTCCCCCTGGCTGATCGGGTCCGCGCTCTTCTTCGCCTACCCGCTGCTGTCCACCGCCTACTTCTCCTTCACCCGGTACGACGGCTTCCGGCAGCCCGTCTTCAACGGCCTGGACAACTGGAATTACGTCTTCTCGGACTATCCGCTCTTCTGGCCCGCGGTGCGCAACACCCTGTGGCTGGTCGTGGTGATGGTCAGCTGCCGGGTCGTCTTCGGCCTCGGCACCGGCCTGCTCATCACGAAGATCAAGACGGGGGCGGGGGTCTTCCGGACCCTCTTCTACCTCCCGTACCTGGCCCCGCCGGTCGCCGCGACCCTGGCCTTCGTCTTCCTCCTCAACCCCGGCACCGGCCCCGTCAACGCCCTGCTGGACTCCGTGGGGCTGCCCACGCCCGGCTGGTTCACCGACGCCGACTGGTCCAAGCCCGCACTGACCGTCCTCGCCCTGTGGGGGGTGGGCGACCTGATGGTCATCTTCATGGCCGCGCTGCTGGACGTACCGAAGGAGCAGTACGAGGCGGCCGAGCTGGACGGGGCCGGACCCTGGGCCCGGTTCCGGCACATCACCCTGCCGAACATCTCGCCGATCGTCCTGTTCGCGGTGGTCACCGGGGTCATCCAGGCCATGCAGTACTACACCCAGCCGCTCGTGGCGGGGAAGGTGGCGGCCGGGGTCATCGGCGGCTCGGGACAACAGTTCGAGCCGGGCTACCCCGACAAGTCCACCCTGACCCTGCCTCAGCTCGTCCATAACCTCGGATTCCAGCGCTTCGACTACGGCAGCGCCTGTGTCGTCGCCCTGATCCTCTTCGCCCTCTCCATGGCCTTCACCGCGCTCCTGATGCGCCGCCGTGGCGGACTGATCGGAGCCGAGGGATGACCGCGCGCAGGCGGAACGCACTGCACTGGGTCGGCGTGCACGCGCTCGGTGTGGCCGCCGCCCTCTTCTTCGTCCTCCCCTTCGTCTTCCTCTTCCTCACCTCCGTGATGGGCGACCGCCAAGCCCTCACCCGGGACCTGTGGCCGGACACCTGGGAGTGGGACAACTACGCCACCGTGTGGAACACCCCCGGTTTCCTGACCTGGTGGCGCAACACCCTGCTCTACGCCGGGCTCGGCACCCTGCTGACCGTGGCGTCCTCGCTGCCCGTCGCCTACGCACTCGCCAAGTTCCGCTTCCGCGGGCGGCGGCTGTCCCTGCTGCTCGTCATCGCCACGATGATGCTGCCGCCCCAAACCGTGGTCATCCCGATGTACCTCTTCTGGGCGAAGCAGCTCGACCTGTCGGGCACCCTGTGGCCGCTGATCATCCCCCTGGCCTTCGGTGACGCCTTCGCCGTCTTCCTGCTCCGCCAGTTCCTGCTGACCATCCCCGACGAGTACCTGGACGCGGCCCGCGTCGACGGCTGCGGCGAGGTGCGCACCCTGCTGCGCGTGGTCCTGCCGATGGCGAAGCCGGGCATCGCGGCCGTCGCGCTGTTCCAGTTCTTCTACGCCTGGAACGACTACTTCGGCCCGCAGATCTACGCCTCCGACAACCCGGCCGCCTGGACCCTCAGTTACGGCCTGGAGTCCTTCAAAGGGGCGCACCACACCAACTGGAACCTGACCATGGCCGCGACCGTCATGGTCATGGCCCCGGTGATCGTCCTCTTCTTCTTCGCCCAGAAGGCCTTCGTCGAGGGCGTCACACTGACCGGATTGACCTCGTCCTCTCTCTAGGGAGAGGGGATTCCCACCCTCACGGGTGGGGTTTCCTGCTTCACCACGGACCGCCCCGACCGAAAGGAGAACTCCCGATGAGGCCTTACACCCGCTCCACAGGCGGACACCGCCAGCCCGGCGGCCAGAAGATTGATCGCTGCGTTCCCGTCCCGGTCGTGGGCGAGCTCCTCCGTTTTCTTCCACGACGTGAGCAGCGCCGACGTCTGGGCGAAGTTCACCCGCTCCCGTCGCGCCGCCCGAGCCTCTGTACGGGCAGCGAGGCCGAGGTTGTAGACCTTTCGCACGCAGCCGAACGTCCGCGAGAGCTCGGCTGCCTGCGCATCGGTCGGACAGAAGCGGTACTTGAACGCCCGCTTCACAGAAGAAGTCCCCCACGTCCCGGACGCTAGAGCCGGTCACAATCCGAACACAACCCCAGGGTCAGAGCTTCACACAACGGCGCTCCCCCGGTGCGCGGCACCGCGCGGAGGATGCGCTTCCTCCGGCTGGAGCCAGGAGCTCCTACGCAAGGAGATTGACATGAAACTCGCAGTGGTGGGCGGCGGTTCCACCTACACGCCCGAGCTGATCGACGGCTTCGCGCGGCTCCGCGACACCCTGCCGGTCGGCGAACTGGTGCTGATCGACCCCGCCGCCGACCGGCTGGAGCTGATCGGCGCCCTCGCCCGGCGGATCTTCGCCCGGCAGGGGCACCCCGGCCTGATCACCACCACCTCGGACCTCGACGCCGGGGTCGAGGACGCCGACGCCGTCCTGATCCAGCTGCGCGTCGGCGGACAGGCCGCCCGGCTCCAGGACGAGACCTGGCCGCTGGAGTGCGGCTGCGTCGGGCAGGAGACCACGGGCGCGGGCGGGCTCGCCAAGGCGCTGCGCACCGTGCCGGTGGTCCTCGACATCGCCGAGCGGATCCGCCGGGCCGGCCCGCAGGCCTGGATCATCGACTTCACCAACCCCGTCGGGATCGTCACCCGGGCCCTGCTCCAGGCCGGGCACAAGGCGGTCGGCCTGTGCAACGTGGCCATCGGCTTCCAGCGGAAGTTCGCGGCCCTGCTGGACCTCGCACCGGCCGACATCCACCTGGACCACGTGGGGCTCAACCACCTGACCTGGGAAACGGCGGTGCGCCGGGGCGGACCGGACGGCGAGGACCTGCTGCCGCGGCTGCTCGCCGCGCACGGGGACGCCATCGCCGGCGACCTGCACCTGCCGAGGGCGGTACTGGACCGCCTGGGGGTGGTCCCGTCCTACTACCTGCGCTACTTCTACGCGCACGACGAGGTGGTGCGGGAGTTGGGGACCAGGCCCTCGCGGGCGGCCGAGGTCGCCGCGATGGAGAAGGAACTGCTCGGCCTGTACGGGGATCCGGCGCTGGACGAGAAGCCGGCGCTGCTGGCCCGGCGCGGCGGGGCCTTCTACTCGGAGGCGGCCGTGGACCTGGCGGCGGCGCTGCTGGGCGGCGGCGGCTCCGCCGTCCAGGTCGTCAACACGTACAACAACGGCACCTTGCCGTTCCTCCCCGACGACGCCGTCGTCGAAGTGCAGGCACGGGTCGGCGGCGCGGACGGCTCCGGGCCGGTGGTGCCCCTGGCCGTGCCGCGGCTGGATCCGCTGTACGCCGGGCTGGTCTCGCACGTGACGGCGTACGAGGACCTCGCCCTGGACGCCGCGCTGCGGGGCGGCCGCGACCGGGTCTTCAAGGCCCTGCTCGCGCACCCGCTGGTCGGCCAGTTCGACCTCGCCGAGGGGCTGACGGACCGCCTCCTCGCGCACAACGGGGAGCACCTGGCATGGGCGTGAGCCGGGCCGCCGGCACCCCGGCCGTCCTCGCGGTCGACGCGGGCAACAGCAAGACGGACGTCGCACTCGTCGCGGCGGACGGCACCGTCCTGGGCACCGGGCGCTCCGGGGGCTTCCAGCCGCCGCGGACCGGCATCGAGGCGGCTCTGGACGTCGTCGGCGAGGCCGTCGCCGAGGCCCTGGAGGCCGCCGGGCTGCCCGGTCCCGGCGGCGCGCGGCCCGAGGCCCCCTACGCCGGCCTGGTCTCGGCCTGTCTGGCCAACGCCGACCTCCCGGTGGAGGAGCAGCGGCTCGCGGAGGCGATCCGGGCGCGCGGCTGGGGCACGGCCACCGAGGTGCGCAACGACACCTTCGCGATCCTGCGGGCCGGGGTGAACGAGCCCCGCGGGGTCGCCGTGGTGTGCGGGGCGGGCATCAACTGCGTGGGGATGCTGCCCGACGGGCGTACGGCCCGGTTCCCCGCCCTCGGCAGGATCTCCGGCGACTGGGGCGGCGGTGGCGGTCTGGCGTCGGAGGCGCTGTGGTGGGCGGCGCGGGCCGAGGACGGGCGCGGCGGTCCGACGGAGCTGGCGGCAGCGCTGCCGCGGCACTTCGGGTTCGGCTCCGTCTACCGGCTGATCGAGGCCCTGCACCTGGGCACGCTGGAGCAGCGGCGGACCCACGAGCTGGTGCCGGTGCTGTTCGCGGTGGCCGCGGCGGGGGACCGGGTGGCCTCGGCGATCGTGGCGCGGCAGGCGGACGAGGTGGTGGCCCTGGCGGTGGTGGCGCTGGCGCGCCTGGACCTGCTCGGCGAGGAGGTGCCCGTCCTCCTCGGCGGGAGCGTCCTCACCGCCCGCCATCCGCAGCTCAACGGCCGGATCGGGGAGCTGCTGGCCCAACGGGCCCCGTACGCCCGGGTGGAGCTGGTCTCGGCGCCGCCGGTGCTCGGCGCGGGGCTGCTCGGCCTGGACGCCCTCGGCTCCCCGCCCGGGGCGCACGGGACACTGCGTGCCCATTTCGGCTGAACCCGTCCCCGGCGGCGCCGCGTCTGGAACCGTGGCGGCCGGGGAGGCGTATTGACGGTGAAGGGGCGGCGGGGAGGGCGTCCGTACATCGGGCACGAGGCGGCGTCCTGCCGGTCAGGCCGGACCAGGGAGCGGACGAGGTGAGCCCGGCCCGGCCGGCAGCACACCCCTAGGTGCTGTGGCCGACCGGCGATGCGGCCATACTGCTGCGCAGGGGGTACCTCCCGGCGGTAGCCGGGGGCAGTGAGACCGAGGGGGAGGCCACGGTGGCGATCACATCACGCGCGCCCGCGCCCGGCGGCGGCGTTTCCGTGCCGCCCACCGGGCCGCAGGCCCCACCGCCCGACGGGCTGCCCGGACGGGGCACGGCCTGGGCCGAGGGGGTCGAGCGGCTGCGCGCGGCGGCGACGACCGAGCCCGGCCGGCTGCGGATCATCGGCGCCGTACTGGCCGCCCTGATCGTGTTGTTCGGGACGGCGACCGTCTGGGAGATCTCCGGCCGGGCGACGGCCGCCGGCGACGTCGTGGGCCGCAGCCAGCCGCTGAGCGCGGACGCGGCGAGCATCTACCGTTCCCTCGCGGACGCCGACACGGCCTCCTCCAGCGGGTTCCTCGCCGGGGCACAGGAGTCGCGCGAGGTCCGCGAGCGGTACGAGGCCGACATCGCCAACGCGTCGAGGCTGCTGGTGAACGCGGCGGCCAACACCGGGGCCGACGAGGAGTCCCGCCGGCAGATCGCCCTGCTGAGCGAGCAGTTGCCCCGCTACACCGGGCTGATCGAGCAGGCCCGCGCCACCAACCGGCAGGGGCTGCCGCTGGGCGGGGCCTACCTCCGGTACGCCAACGAGCAGATGACCACCCAGCTGCTGCCCGCCGCGCAGCGGCTGTACGAGGCGGAGACCGGCCGGCTCTACACGGACTACGACGACGCCCGGTCCTGGCCGCTGGCCTCGGTCGGCACGGGCCTGCTCGCGCTGGCCGCCCTGGCCTGGGTGCAGCGGCGCAACTACCGGCGTACGAACCGGGTCTTCAACCACGGGCTGCTGGCGGCGACGGCGGCTTCGGTGGTGGTGCTGCTGTGGCTCGCCGTGGGGCACGCGGTCGCGCGGTCGGGCCTGAGCGAGGCCCGCTCCGACGGGCAGGAGTCCCTGAAGGTGCTCAACGACGCGCGGATCGCCTCCCTCCAGGCGCGGGCCGGTGAGAACCTGACGCTGGTGGCGCGGGGGGCCGTGCTGACGGAGGACTCGAAGTCCGACAAGTACGACACCGACTTCACGAACAACCTGGAGCAGTTGGAGACCGGGCTGGCGAAGGCGCTGCGGCTGGCCGACGACGCGGCCGGCCGGACTCCGGTGACGCAGGCGGTGGACGGCGTGAAGCAGTGGAAGCAGCGGCACGCGGCGGCCCGGGAGTCCGACCTGAAGGGGGACTACGAGGCCGCGCTGACCCAGGTCATCGGGGACGAGCAGCACAAGGAGAGCAGCGGGGCCGCCTTCGACACGGTCGACGCGTCCCTGGAGCGGGCGGTGGCCCACGAGCAGCGGGAGTTCACCCGGGCGGCCCGGGGCGGACTGGGTGCGCTGGGCGGTCTGGTGACGGGCGCGGCGGCCCTTGCGGTCGTCGGCGCGGCGGCGGCGCTGCTGGGTATCGGGCGCAGGCTTTCGGAGTACAGGTGACGGCGATGCGGAAACGAGTCAGGGTCTCCGAGGGTTTCGAGCGCTACGCGGGCTGCGCGGGCACGAGCGGCGCGGGGCAGGCCGGCCACGGGCCGGCGGGCTCGGGCGAGCCCGCCGCCGGGCTGTCCGGGCCGGTCGAGCCGGTCGGAGCCGCCGCCGCAGCGGGCACCTCCGGCGGCAGCGGGCTGCGCCGGCTGAGGGGCCGGCTGCGCGGCTGGGGCGGGGTCAGCGCGATGGCCGCCGCCTGCGCCGTGACGGCCACGGCGGTGCTGCTGCCGCTGGCCCAGGCGGCGCCGGAGGCCGGCCGCGCGGGTGCGGGCCGGGCACCACTGTCGCAGGCCGTGGCGCCGGCCGCGCCGGCGGACACCTGCCAGGACCCCGAGGCGAGCCTGCGCCCGTCCGAGGTCGACGGCGCGACGATCGCGCGGATCAAGGCGGCGGGCAAGCTCGTCGCGGGCGTGGACCAGAACAGCTTCCGCTGGGGCTACCGCAACCAGGCCGCGGAGGGCCGCCTCGACGGTTTCGACATCGACCTGGTGAAGGCCATCGCCAAGGACATCCTGGGCGACGAGAACGCGGTCATCTACCGGGCGATCCCCACCAGCCAGCGTGTCCCCGCGCTCCAGGAGGGCCGGGTCGACATCGTGGTGCGGACCATGACGATCAACTGCAAGCGGCTGGAGGACGTCGCGTTCTCCACCGCGTACTTCGAGGCCGGGCAGCAGGTGCTGGTCCCCAAGATGTCGGCGATCACCGGGTACGACGCCTCGCTGAAGGACCGCAGGATCTGCACGGCGGCCGGTTCCACGGCGGAGGCGGCGCTCAAGGCGCAGTCGTACGGCGCGGCGTCCGTCACCGTGCCCAACCAGCTGGACTGCCTGGTCCGGCTCCAGCTGGGCGAGGTGGACGGCATCATCACGGACAACGCGCTCGCCGCCGGTCAGGCGGCCCAGGACCCCTCGGTGCGGCTGGTGGGCTCCCCGTTCACGCGGGAGTTCTACGGCGTGGCGATGAACAAGGACGCGGGCGACCTGGTGCGCCGGGTCAACAAGGTCCTGGAGAACTACCGGGCGGGCGGCACCGAGAGCCCCTGGATGAAGGCGTACCGCAAGCACCTGGAGGCCGTACTGCCCGGCGTGTCGGCGCCTCCCGCGCCCAAGTACCGGGACGGCTGAGCCCGGTGGCGGATCGGGACGTGCCCCCAGCCGCGGGACCGGGCACAGGAACGGCATCGGGATCGGATACGGGTACGGGATCGGAATCGGGCGCGGTGGCACGAGCGGAGGCCCAGTCCTTGGAGGCGTGGTCGGCAGTGATGGACCGGGACGAGGTCGACCGCGCGCTGGCCCGGCTCGCCGCCGAGCACGAGGCGATCGAGACCTCGCTGCTCGCCCTCCAGGACCACGCCGGGCGCAGGCTCCTGGAGGGGGCCGACCTGAGCGGTGTCACCAAGGAGCGGTGGACGGCCACGGACGCGGCCGTGACCCGGCTGTGGACGTACTTCGACGCCTACAGCGGGGCGCTGGCCGCCGCCCGGAAGATCCGGGAGCGGCGCCGCTGGCCGAACCGCGAGGACCTGGTCGAGCTGACCGAACGGCTGCGCGGGCCCGGGGTGACGATCGCCGGGGCGGGCGTGGAGGGCGCGGCCCTCGCGGAGCGGTTCTCCCTCGCCGAGCTGGTGACCCGGATGAACGAGCTGTACGCGAGCGCGCTGGACGTGGTGGTCGCCGCCGACGCCGTGTGGACGGCGCTCCCCGCCCGGATCGACCTGCTCGCCGCCGAACTGCACCGCACCCGGTCCCTGGCCCGCTCGGTGGGGGTGCGCCCGGGTGAGCACCCCTCGGGCGACGACCTGGAGGTCATCACGGCCGAGCTGACGGAGCTGCGGGCCCGGGTGATCGCGGACCCGCTGGCGTTCTGGCTGCCGGTGTCCGGGAGTTCGGCGCCCGGGGGCGGCCGCCCGGACACCGGGCGGTACGACCGGGCCGCGCTCGCGCTGGAGGACGTACGCCGGGAGGTCGAGGCGGTGCTGGCCGTGCGGCAGGACGCCGAGCAGCGGCTGATCAGCCTGCGGGACGTGCTCTCGCGGGCCGACCGGACCCTGGCGGAGGCACGGACGGCGCGCGGCGAGGTCCTGGCGAAGATCGCGGCGTCCGAGGTGCCGGCGGTGAGCGGTCCGCCGACCGCGCTCCAGGAGCAGCTCGCGGCGGCCGCCGAGCACCGGCGCCACGCGCGGTGGCACCGGCTCTCCCCGCTGCTGGAGTCCCTGGAGGAGCGGGCGGAGGAGGAACTGCGCAGGGCCCGTGAATCGTTGACCGCGGTGACGGCGCCGCTGGCGGTACGGGCCGAACTGCGCGGGCGGCTGGACGCGTACAAGGCGAAGGTGGCCCGGCACGGAATGGCGGAGGACCCGCTGCTGATCGAGCGGTACGACGCGGCCCGGCGCATGCTGTGGAGCGCGCCGTGCGACCTGCGCGTCGCCGAGCAGGCGGTCCTGCGCTACCAGCAGGCGGCGGCCGAGGCGTTGCAGGGCACGGGGACTCCCGGAAAGGAGGGCGCATGAGCCTGATCGGAACGGCGTGCGTGCGCCCGGGCTGCCCGGGAGCGTACGAGGACATGGGCGGCGGCGAGCTGTACTGCGACACCTGCGGGCTGGCGCCGATCGGCTCGGTCGCGGCCGGCGCCGAGGAGCTGGTGTCCCCGCCGACGGGGATGACCAGTGCGGCGCGGGGGGCTCTGGGCTCGGGCGGTTCCCGGGGGTCGGCGGGCTCCCAGGGGTCGCGGGCCTCGCACGGGTCGGCGCGTTCCTCGGCCTCGGCGCGGTCCTCCCGGTCCTCTTCGTCCCGGCGTTCGGTGTCGGGGCGGCTGTCGCGCGCCCTGTCGGGTACGGCGTCCACCCGGTCGGTGTCGGTGCGCAGTTCGGGCTCGGCGGCCGCGTCCTCGGGGCGCAGCAGGCTGGGCGCCGGTCTGGTCGACGTGCCGGAGGTGCCGCGCCCCGATCCTTCGGCGGCGGTGCTGGAGAACCCGGAGGTGCCGGAGCGCAAGCGGTTCTGCTCGCGTTCGGACTGCGGTGCTCCGGTGGGCCGGTCCCGCGGGGAGCGGCCGGGCCGCACGGAGGGTTTCTGCACCAAGTGCGGGCACCCGTACTCCTTCGTGCCCAAGCTGCGCTCGGGTGACGTGGTGCACGGCCAGTACGAGGTGGCGGGCTGCCTGGCGCACGGGGGGCTCGGCTGGGTGTACCTGGCGGTGGACCGGGCGGTCTCGGACCGGTGGGTGGTGCTCAAGGGCCTCCTGGACACCGGCGACCAGGACGCGATGGAGGCCGCGATATCGGAGCGCCGGTTCCTCGCGGAGATCGAGCACTCCAACATCGTGCGGATCTACAACTTCGTGGAGCACCTGGACCAGCGGACGGGTTCGCTGGACGGGTACATCGTCATGGAGTACGTGGGCGGCAAATCGCTGAAGGAGATCGCGAACGACCGGCGCCGGCCCGACGGCCGCCGCGATCCGCTGCCGGTGGAGCAGGCCTGCGCGTACGGCATCGAGGCGCTGGAGGCGCTCGGCCACCTGCACAGCAGGAACCTCCTGTACTGCGACTTCAAGGTCGACAACGCGATCCAGCAGCAGGACCAGCTCAAGCTGATCGACATGGGTGCGGTGCGGCGGATGGACGACGAGGAGTCGGCCATCTACGGCACGGTCGGCTACCAGGCCCCCGAGGTAGCGGAGCTGGGCCCGTCGGTCGCCTCCGACCTGTACACGGTGGCGCGGACGCTGGCGGTGCTGACCTTCGACTTCCAGGGCTACACCAACGTCTTCGTGGACGCGCTGCCGGACCCGGAGCACATCGAGGTGTTCCAGCGGTACGAGTCCTTCTACCGGCTGCTCGTCCGGGCGACGGACCCTGACCCGGGGCGGCGCTTCGCGTCCGCCCAGGAGATGGCGGACCAGCTGACGGGCGTACTGCGGGAGGTGGTCGCCCTGCAGACGGGCCGCCCCAGGCCGCAGCTGTCCACGCTGTTCGGACCCGAGCTGCGAGTTCCGGACACCCGGCTGTTCGCGGAGGGCGAGGGCGCCGCGGGCGCCCTGGTCTCCCGGCTCGGCTACCGCGGCGACGGCGACGGGCGGGGCTCCAGCCGGTGGGGCGGGCTCTTCGGCGCCCGCGGCCGCGCCGGGCATGCGGCGCGGGCGGCCGGCGCGACGGCCGGCGGCCCTGCCGGTGCCGGCGGTGCGGCCGGCGCGGGCAGCCCGGCCGGTGCGGGCGTCACGGCCGGTGCGGGCGGCTCCCGCGCGGGGGCCGGTGCGAGTGCGCAGGCCCCGGGGGTCCCGGCGGGCGGCGCGTACGCGCCCGCGTCGCCGGTCCCGCCGACGGGGAGCCCGGTGCGCGGGCAGACCGCGGCCGGGGGCGCGGCGCTGCCCGCGCTCGGCACCACCGCCACGCACGTGGCGGGCGGCGCCGTCCCCGCGCCCCGGCCGGCTCCGGCGGCGGTGCCCGCGCCCCCGCCCGGGCCGGTGCCGGCAGCGGTGCCCGCGCCCCCGGCACCGGCCGGTACGGCGCGGCTCGACGCGCGCGACACCGCGCTGGCCCTGCCCGTACCGCTGGTGGACGCGGGGGACCCGAACGCCGGTTTCCTGACCGGCCTGCTGTCCTCCGCCCCGGCCGACCTGCTCGGCGCGCTGGCCGCCGCCCCCGCCGATTCGGCCGAGCTGCGGCTGCGGGAGCTGCGGGCCCGGCTGGAGCTGGGTGAACTGGCCGCGGCCGGAGCCGCGCTCGCGGAGCTGGAGGCCCGGCACCCGGACGACTGGCGGGTGGTGTGGGCCCGCGGGATCGCCTCGCTGGCCACCGGTGAGAACGAGATCGCGGCGCTCTCCTTCGACGCCGTCTACGACGCCTTCCCGGGCGAGCCCGCTCCGAAGCTGGCCCTGGCGCTGTGCGCGGAGGTCCTGGGGCAGCTGGACAACGCGGCCGAGTACTACCGGCTGGTGTGGATCACCGACCCGGGGTTCGTGAGCGCGGCCTTCGGGCTGGCCCGGGTGCAGCTGGCCGCCGGGGACCGGGCCGCGGCGGTGCGCACGCTGGAGTCCGTACCGGAGGCGTCGATCCACTGCACCGCCGCACGGGTGGCCTCCGTACGCGCACGTCTGCGCGACCGGTCTCCGCACGAGCCGCTGCTGCCCGATCTGGCGGCGGCCTCCGACCAGGTGGAGGCGCTGCGGAGGTTCGGACTGGACCCCGAGCGGCAGGAGCGGCTGGCAGCGGAAGTTCTGGGCTCGGCCCTGGACTGGGTACTGTCGGGTAGCCGGGGTTCCGACCCCGGCCGGACCACGCTGCTCGGCAGTCAACTGGACGAGCGGGGCCTGCGCTTCGGCCTGGAGCGCTCGTACCGCCTTCTCGCACGGCTGGCACAGCGGGGCGAGGAGAGGATCGAACTGGTGGAGCGGGCAAACCGTTTCCGTCCCCGGACGTGGGTGTGATTGATGTCGATGCATCGGCCGTCGGGCTGCCCCAGCTGCGCGGAGCCTCTCGAAGAGGGGGACCGTTTCTGCGGTGTCTGCGGCTACGCCGTCTCCGCCGCCCCTCCGGTCCGCCCGGCCGCCGCGGGCCGTCCCGTGGCGCCGGCCGTACCGGAGCGCACCCCGGAGCCCGCCCCCGGGTGGGGCAGTGTCACCGGCGCCGCGCCGACGCTGGTCGGTGACGCGGGCGGCTGGTCCGCGAGCCCGGCGGAGCAGAGCGCGGCGGCGGCCGCGACGCCGCCGCAGGGCGGTGCGCCCTGGCCCGTGGCCGAAGCCCCGTACGGCGCCGCCGGGCAGGGCGCACCGGAGGGGCCCGCGGCCCGGTACGACCTGCGGGCCGGCGCCGGTACGCCGCCGGAGGGCACCCCGTGGGGCCCGCCCGGGGAGCCGTACGCGGCGGCGCCTTCGCCCCAGGCCCCGTACGGCGCCGCGCCGCAGACCCCCGGCGACGGCCGGCCCCAGCTGGGCGCCGAGCAGCCGGACGCCGAGCAGCACGGTGCGCAGCCGGGTGGTGCGCAGCCGGACCCGGGCCCGGCCGAACCGTCCCCGGCAGAACCGTGCCCGCCGGGCCCCGCCCAGCCGGGCGCGGAGGCCGCGGGCGCGGATCCGCAGGGCGCCGCCGAGGGCGGCAAGACCTGTGTGGCCTGCCGCGCCGGGCGGGTCGACACCGACGGGTACTGCGAGCACTGCGGGCACGCCCAGCCCCGGGAGCGGGACCACGTCGAGGAGGAGCTCGGCAGCGTCGCGGCCGTCAGCGACCGGGGCCTGCGCCACCACCGCAACGAGGACTCGTTCGCGGTGGCTGCCACCGCCCTGCCCGACGGCTCCGCCGCCACCGTGGCCATCGTCTGCGACGGGGTCTCCTCCGCGAGCCGCCCCGACGAGGCCTCGGCCGCCGCGGCGGGCGCCGCCAACGAGGCGCTGCTCGACGCGCTCCCCCGCGGCGCCCACCCCCAGGAGGCCATGCACGAGGCGATCCTGGCCGCGGCGGCCGCGGTGAACGCGCTGGCCCCCGAGACGCCGGGCGCCCAGAACGCCCCCGCCTGCACCCTGGTCGGCGCCGTGGTCAGCGGCGGCCTGCTGACCATCGGCTGGGTGGGCGACAGCCGCGCCTACTGGGTGCCGGACGACCGGGCAGCCTTGCCGCGCCGTCTCACCGAGGACGACTCCTGGGCCGCGCAGATGGTCGCGGCCGGTCTGATGGGCGAGGCGGAGGCGTACGCGGACGTCCGCGCGCACGCGATCACGGGCTGGCTGGGGGCGGACGCGTACGACCTCGAACCGCACACGGCCACCTTCAAGCCGGACCACGCCGGTGTGGTCGTGGTCTGCACCGACGGCCTGTGGAACTACGCCGAGTCCGCCCGGGAGATGGCGCAGGTGCTGCCCCCGGACGCCGCCACCCGGCCCCTGCACAGTGCGCAGGTCCTGGTGGGGCACGCGCTCGACGGCGGCGGCCACGACAACGTCACCGTGGCCGTGGTGCCGTTCGCCGCGGTCCCCGACCCCCGCCCCGCCCCGCAGGCGGAAGCGGGAACCGGGGCAGGGCCGGAGGCCGGTGCGCAGGCCCGGGCGGAAGCGGCTGCCGACCCGCACGCGCACCCCCGGGCCTGAGCCGCCCCCGCCGGAGCCCCGTCCCGGTCCTGACCGCGCCCCACGCCCGAGCCCGACCGCGCCCCACGCCCGAGCCCGACCGCGCCCCACGCCCGAGCCCGGCCGAGCCCGGCCGAGTCCGTCCGCGCCCCGCCCGAGCCCCTAGGAGCCCAACCGATGGCGAACTTCGCCAAGCCGAGCGCCCCGCGCTTCAGCGTGGAGGTGTACCAGAACGAGTTCCTCCCCGAGGGCGGGCGGGACGTCCACGCGATCGTGACGGTCACCTCCAGCGGCGGAGCCACCGCCACCCGCGCGGTGGCGTCCCAGGGCTCGGCAGCCGTCGTGATCATGGTCGACTGCTCCGGATCGATGGAGTACCCGCCCGACAAGATGCGCGGCGCCCGCGAGGCCACGGCCGCGGCCGTCGACACGCTGCGCGACGGCACCTCGTTCGCCGTGATCTCCGGCACGCACGTGGCCAAGGAGGTGTACCCGGGCCGGGGCCGCCTCGCCGTAGCCGACGCCGCCACCCGGGCCCAGGCCAAGGAGGCCCTGCGCGGCCTGGCCTCGGGCGGCGGCACCGCCATCGGGACCTGGCTGCGCCTCGCCGACGGCCTGCTGCGCCAGTCCCCCGCCGCCATCCGGCACGGCATCCTGCTCACCGACGGCCGCAACGAGCACGAGGACCCGGCCGTGCTCCGCGCCACCCTCGACGCCTGTGCGGGCCGCTTCACCTGTGACGCCCGCGGGGTGGGCACCGACTGGGAGGTCAAGGAGGTGACGGGCATCGCGGGGGCGCTGCTCGGCTCCGCCGACATCGTGGCCGACCCGGCCCACCTGGCCGAGGACTTCACGCGCATGATGGAGAACGTCATGGGCAAGGAGGTCGCGGACGTCGCGCTGCGCCTGTGGACCCCGGTCGGGGTGGAGATCCAGTACGTCAAGCAGGTGGCGCCCACGGTCCAGGACCTGACCGCACGGCGCGTCGAGGCGGGCCCGCGCGCCGGCGACTACCCGACGGGTGCGTGGGGCGACGAGTCCCGCGAGTACCACGTGTGCGTGCGCGTCCCGAGCGCGGCCGTCGGCCAGGAGATGCTCGCGGCCCGCGCGACGCTCGTCCTGCCGGGGCCCGCGGGCGCTCCCCCGACCGCCCTCGCTCAAGGCCTGGTCCGCGCGGTCTGGACGAACGACCTCGCCGCGTCCACCGCCATCAACCCGCAGGTCGCCCACTACACCGGGCAGGCGGAGCTCGCGCAGGCTATCCAACAGGGCCTGGAAGCCCGCAAACTGGGCGATGTCGATGGTGCCACCGCCAAACTGGGGCGTGCCGTGCAGCTGGCGAGCGCCTCCGGGAACGCCGACACTGCGAAACTGCTCGCGAAGGTGGTGGATGTCGTCGACGCGGTGAACGGTACTGTGCGGCTGAAAGCGAAGGTCGCCGATGCCGACGAGATGACTCTTGAAACGCGTTCGACACAGACCGTCCGAGTGAAGAAGACCTGAGAGACCTGACGCGATGACGCAGGGAGAAGAAGGGGGAAGCGCCGCCATGCCGACCTGCCCGAACGGGCACCAGTCCGCCTCCGACGACTGGTGCGAGGTCTGCGGCCACCGCATGGCCGCATCCGAGGGCACCTCCGCGGCCCCCGCGTACGGCTACGGCTACCCCCCGGTCCCCGGTGACGCCACCGCCCAGGCGGAACTCTGCCCGCAGTGCCGGACCCCGCGGGAGGCCATGGCCCCGTTCTGCGAGGAGTGCCGGTACAACTTCCTCACGCGTACGGGGACCTCGTACGCCCCGGCGGCCCCGGATGCGGGCGCGGGGGCCCAGGGGTCCGGCGCCACGCCTCCTCCGCCGCCGCCCGTACCGGCTCCCGGGACGTACGCGCAGGACCACTTCGAGTACCAGGGCTCGCGTCCGTCCCGGGTCAACCGGCCGGCCGAGCCGTTGCAGCGCGAGGACGACTGGCTGCTGCCTCCGCCGTCGCACCACCAGCAGCAGCAATCACAGCAGCAGTCTCACCAGACCCATCAGCCGCAGCAGTCCGAGTACCACCAGGGGCCGCAGCAGCCTCAGTACCAGCAGCAGCCCCCGCCGCAGCAGGAGTACCAGCAGCAGTACCAGTCCTTCCCGTCCCAGGGCGGCGGCTGGACCGCGACGATCGGCCCGGACCGCTCGTACTTCATGGCGATGATGCAGCGCAGCGGCCCCGAGGCGGCGGGCCTCAACCTGCCCGCGTACTCCCCCGAGCAGCACCTTCCGCTGTCCGGCGGCCAGATCACCATCGGCCGGCGCCGCGCCTCGACGGGCGAGTCCCCCGACATCGACCTGTCGGTGCCCCCGGAGGACCCGGGCGTCTCCCACCAGCACGCGGTCCTGGTCCAGCAGCCGGACCTCAGCTGGGCGGTGGTGGACCAGAACTCCACCAACGGCACCACCATCAACGGCGGCGAGGACCCGATCCAGCCGTACGTCCCGGTCCCGCTCGGCGACGGCGACCGCGTCCACGTCGGCGCCTGGACCACGATCACCATCCGCCGCGGCTGATCGGCTGATCCGGCCCCCGCAGCTTCACCCGTCCCCCAGGGGCCATACGTAGGGCCCCTGGGGATCGTCCAGCCAGGACCACTGGCCCTCGGCGCTGACCGTGACGCCGAAGCGTTCGCGCGGCGGGCGGCCCTCGCGGCGCCAGAGGTCCAGGGCCTCGCGGGGGTGGAGCGCCCCGGCCGTCAGGACGAGCATGAACTGGAAGCGCTCGTTCTCCACCAGCTCGTACGGGAGCGCCTGCATCGCCCACGAGGCAGCCGGCGGGACCCCCGCGGTGGCCCCGCGCAGGGGGACGAAGTAGGCCGGGGTGTGCAGGAAACGGCCCTCCGCGAACTCCGGGTCCCGGACGGTCAGCGCGATCAGACCGGTCGACAGGGGGGCCAGGATCCGCGCTCCCGGACGGCACTGCCCCAGCCAGGCCCGCGGGACCAGCGGCAGCGTGCACGTCACCAGGATCCGGTCGAAGGGAGCCCGCGACGGGCATCCGCGCGCCCCGTCCCCGGTGACCACGGCCGGGTGGTAGCCGGCCCGGTCCAGGTGGCTGCGCGCCGACTCGGTGATCTCCTCGTCCAGGTCCACGGTGGTCACCAGGTCCTCGCCGAGCCGATGACAGAGCAGGGCGGCGTTGTAGCCGGTGCCCGCGCCGATCTCCAGTACGTTGTCGCCGTCGCGCACGTCGAGGGCGGTGAGCATCTTCGCCATCAGCGAGGGCTGGCTGCTGGAGGAGACCAGCTCGCCGTCGCGCATCCGGGTCGCGAGGGGGGCGTCCGTGTAGACCCCGCGCAGCCAGCGGGCCCGCTGCTCGGGGTCGGGGTCCTCGCCCCAGAGCCGTTCGTGGCCGGCGCCGCGGCCGGTCCAGAAGTAGGGGACGAAGACGTGCCGGGGCACGGCCGCGAAGGCCGCCCTCCAGGCGGGGTCCTCCAGCACTCCGGCGGCCGTCAGTTCCCGCACCTGCGCGGCGTGCGCGGTCCCGCGAAGGTCCCGTACCGCGATGCGTGGGGTGTGAGCGCCCATGTCTCCACTGTCCTGCGGGCGGCGGCCTCGGGCGACCGCGCACGCCCTCGGGCAGGTCCTAGGACCTCGGTACTCCGTCCGGGTGTCTGAGACGATGGTCGGGTGAATGAGATTCCGCGGGGCACACTGCAGGAGCAGACCTTCTACGAGCAGGTCGGCGGCGAGGAGACCTTCCGCCGCCTGGTCCGGCGCTTCTACGAGGGGGTCGCGGAAGACCCGCTGCTGCGCCCGATGTACCCGGAGGAGGACCTCGGTCCCGCCGAGGAGCGGTTCACTCTCTTCCTGATGCAGTACTGGGGCGGGCCCACGACCTACAGCCGGCACCGCGGGCACCCGCGGCTGCGGATGCGGCACGCCCCGTTCCAGGTGGACACGGCGGCGCACGACGCGTGGCTGAAGCACATGCGGGTGGCGCTGGACGAACTGGGGCTGGCGCCCGAGCACGAGGCGCAGCTGTGGAAGTACCTGACGTACGCGGCCGCGTCGATGATCAACACGGCGGGCTGAGACCGTCCGGCCCGGTCCGCGCCCCCGGAGGGATCAGACGGGGCGGACCTGGAAGGCGCCCAGGCCTCCGGTGCTGCCGGGACGGCGGGTGGCGACGGAGCCGTAGGGGGTCCGCAGGCGCAGCCAGGTCCCGGAGGCGAGCAGGGCCACGGGGGCCGGGGTGTCGGCCCCGGGTGCTCCGGCGTGGACGGCGGACCGTATCGGCCGCAGGAAGCCCAGGGACTGCGCGGCGTGCACGGCGCGCAGCGGGAGTTCGGTGTCGCCCAGCGTCCGGGACCAGATCTCACGGCCGATGCGGTCGCGCTCGGAGCGGGTCCGGTGCTGCGCGGGCAGGGCCTCGTCGCGGGACCGGAACTCGGCCACGGCCGCCGAGACGACCGCCCGCATCTCCTCGGGGCCGGGGAGTCCGGGCAGCTCCCGCCAGCCGCCGCGGGGCGGGAGCAGACCCGCCCAGGGGGGTCCGGTGACCGGCGGGGGGACGGCGGCTCCGGCCGCGGCCTCGTCGACGGACTCCAGCAGCTCGCCCGCGGAGACGGTCACGTCCAGCGGTGTGCCGACGGGTGCGGCGAGCCGCACCGTGCGGACGGCCAGGACCTCGAAGGACGGCGGCCGCCCGAAGACCGCGAGCGCCTTGCCGCCCGCCTGGAGGCGGACGGCGGCGGCGCGGTCGTAGTGCACCAGCCGACCCAGGAAGGCCGCGAGGTCCGCGGCCTCCCCGGAGTCGGCGAAATGCAGCGCTCCGGTCATGCCGCGAGGCGCCTTCCGGCTGCCTCGGGCTGGTCGAGGTACTCCTCCAGGAAGAGCCTCTCCTCGGCCGTGATGCGGCGGGGCCGCCCCTCGGCGAGGTTGTACGGGACGACGACGGTCTCGGCGCGCACGTAGACCGTCTCGGGCGCGTCCGCGGTCGCCTCGTCCTTGACCTCGTAGCGGATGGTCAGGGACGCGGCGCCGATCCGGGTCACCCAGGACTCGATGAGGACCGGCTCGTGACGGTGCACGAGGGGCAGCTTGTAGTCGATCTCGTGGCGGGCCACGACGGAGCCGCCGGTGAAGGACTCGCTGCCCTCCCCCGGCGCGAGGCGGAACATGAAGTCGATCCGCGCCTCCTCCAGATAGCGGAGGAAGACGACGTTGTTGACGTGCCCGAAGGCATCCATGTCCGCCCAGCGCAGGGGGCACCGGTACTGGTGTCTGGCCATTGCTCCGGCCTCAGCCTCGGGTGAGCTTCTTGTAGGTGGCGCGGTGCGGCCGGGTGGCGTCCGGGCCGAGGCGCTCGATCTTGTTCTTCTCGTAGGACTCGAAGTTGCCCTCGAACCAGAACCACTTGGACTCGCCCTCGTACGCCAGGATGTGCGTGGCGACGCGGTCCAGGAACCAGCGGTCGTGGGAGACGACCACGGCCGCACCGGGGAACTCCAGCAGCGCGTTCTCGAGCGAGCCCAGGGTCTCGACGTCGAGGTCGTTGGTGGGCTCGTCGAGGAGCAGCAGGTTGCCGCCCTGCTTCAGGGTGAGCGCCAGGTTCAGGCGGTTGCGCTCACCGCCGGAGAGCACGCCGGCGGCCTTCTGCTGGTCCGGGCCCTTGAAGCCGAAGGCGCTGACGTAGGCGCGGGACGGCATCTCGACCTGGCCGACGTTGATGTAGTCCAGCTCGTCCGACACGACCGCCCAGAGGGACTTCTTGGGGTCGATGTTGGCTCGGCCCTGGTCCACGTACGAGATCTTGACGGTCTCGCCGACCTTGATCTCGCCGGAGTCCGGCGTCTCCAGGCCCTGGATCATCTTGAACAGCGTGGTCTTGCCCGCGCCGTTCGGGCCGATGATGCCGACGATGCCGTTGCGCGGCAGCGTGAAGGACAGGTCGTCGATGAGGACCTTGTCGCCGAACGCCTTCGAGAGGTTGTTGACCTCGACGACGATGGAGCCCAGGCGGGGGCCCGGCGGGATCTGGATCTCCTCGAAGTCCAGCTTCCGCATCTTGTCGGCCTCGGCCGCCATCTCCTCGTAACGGGCGAGGCGGGCCTTGGACTTGGCCTGACGGCCCTTGGCGTTGGAGCGGACCCACTCCAGCTCTTCCTTGAGGCGCTTGGCGCGCTTCTCGTCCTTCTTGCCCTCGACCTTGAGGCGCTCGGCCTTCTTCTCCAGGTAGGTGGAGTAGTTGCCCTCGTAGGGGTGGGCGCGGCCGCGGTCGAGCTCGAGGATCCACTCGGCGACGTTGTCCAGGAAGTACCGGTCGTGGGTCACGGCCACGACGGCACCCTTGTACTGGGCGAGGTGCTGCTCCAGCCAGTTCACCGACTCGGCGTCGAGGTGGTTGGTGGGCTCGTCGAGGAGCAGCAGGTCGGGGGCCTCCAGCAGCAGCTTGCAGAGGGCCACGCGGCGCTTCTCACCACCGGAGAGGTTGGTGACGGGCCAGTCGCCGGGCGGGCAGCCCAGCGCGTCCATGGCCTGCTCCAGCTGGGCGTCGAGGTCCCACGCGTTGGCGTGGTCCAGGTCGTCCTGGAGCTTGCCCATCTCCTCCATCAGCTCGTCGGTGTAGTTCGTCGCCATTTCCTCGGCGATCGCGTTGAACCGGTTGAGCTTGCCCTTGATCTCGGCGACGCCGTTCTCGACGTTCTCCAGGACGGTCTTGGTCTCGTCGAGCTTGGGCTCCTGCATGAGGATGCCGACGGAGTAGCCGGGCGACAGGAAGGCGTCACCGTTGGACGGCTGCTCGATACCGGCCATGATCTTCAGAACGGTGGACTTGCCAGCACCGTTGGGGCCGACCACACCGATCTTCGCGCCGGGCAGGAAGTTCAGGAAGACGTCATCCAGAATCACCTTGTCGCCGTGCGCTTTGCGCGTCTTGCGCATGGTGTAGATGTACTCAGCCAAGAGAAACCGTCCGGCAGATCGATGGGTGGGCAGATACATCCCATCTTGCCAGGCGTCCATACCTGCGGGCGAATGGGTAGGTCAGACCCCCTGAGCTGGGGCGCGGCCCGCGGCGCGTCGCACGCTCCGGCCATCGCCGGCCACCGCCGCCGTCATCGGCAGCCGCCCGACGCCCTGCGACGGCCCGCCGGGCGGATGATGTCCGGCGCCGCAGCGGCGGTCCGGGGCGGCGCGAGGGCGGCCGCGGCTCCCACGCAGCCGCTCCTCGCTCGCTCGCCCAGGCCTGGGGGACGGGGACCCGCCAGGTCGGTGGCGGAGTCCGGGAGGACCGCCGGCCACCGCACCGACGCAACAGCGGGATGCGCCGAGGTGGATGGCCCCGTCCACCTGCAGGCCCCTGGGGAACCGCACGCATCAGGAGCGCCGCCGGGCCGGCTCGGCGACCCGCTGCTCGCGTGTCCCTCGCGCTCCAGCCGCTGCCGCCGCCGGCCGCACTGTGCGGCGAACGCTCGATCGGCCCCTGAACAGGCCCGGTTTCCCCGCGCCGGCCCAGAGGCGGCCCGGGCGCCATGAAGGGCCCGGCCTTGCCGTTCCGCGGCAGGCGGGGCGGCGCGGCGTTCCGCGCCGGATGCCAGGACGGCGCGGGGTCCTCGGTGACGTGCGGCGTTGCCTGCGGGGCCTGGGGGCACGGGCCGCGCGCGAGTCCCGGGCCGGGACGACCGGGTTTCGGTGTGCGACGGAGCATGCAGGGGGCGCCGCCCGTGGCGGCGCCCCCTGCGTGGGTCGTGCGCGGCCGGGTCAGGCCTGGGAGCCCCTGCGGCGCGTGCGCGCGGCGAGCACCAGGCCGCCGCCGGCGAGGAGCGCGGCTCCGGCGCCGCCCGCTGCCAGCGCGGTGTCGGAACCCGCGCCGGTGGCGGCCAGCGCGCTGCCGCCACCGTTCACGGTCGGGGAACCGTTGCCGGTGGTGACGGTCGTGCCCGTCGTGCCCGTCGTGCCGGTGGCGCCGGTGGTGCCGGTACCGGTGGCGACGGCGGGCTGCACGGCGGTACCCGTACCCGCGCCGGCGCCGGTCTTTCCGGCCTCCTCGGCGGTCTTGTCCTTGGCGCGGGCCGCGTGCTGGCCCGACATGAGGAAGTCGACGCGGTCCTGCGGGGTGCCCTTGAGTGCGGCCTTGCCCGCGGCCTTCACCTCGGCGGCGCCGTCATTGATGATCTTGGAGATGTGGAGGTAGTTGTCCTCGTCCCGCAGCTCGTGCTGGGTCACCTCGATGAAGCGGCGCAGCTCGGACGGGGTCGGAGAGCCGTTCAGCAGCTTCTCGATCTCCTCGGTCAGGATCGGGCCCGCGCCCTGGCTCATGCGGGCGAGCGTCACGCGGTCGTCGGAGGCCTGGGCCTTGTACTGGCCGGTCTTCAGGAACGCGACGCGGTCCTCGGGGGTACCGTCCATCGCGGCGTTGACGGCCTCCTTCAGTGCGCGGCCGGCCGTCCCCTTGCCGAGGACCTGGAGGATGCGGACCCGGTTGTCGGTGTCACGCAGCTTGTGCTGGGTCACCTCCAGGAAGTGCCTCCGTTCGGCCGGGGAGGCGTCGCGGCGCAGCAGGGCCTCGGCCGCCTCACCGACGCCCCACTCCTTCTCGCCTTCGGCGATACGTGCCAGCGCCACCAGGTCGTCCTCGATGCGGACCCGGTGCTGGCCGGTCTCGATGAAGGCGCGCATCGCGGCGGGGCCGGCATCGATGGCCGCGCTGCCGCGCGCACGCATCTCGGAGCCGTGCGGGGTCGCCGCCATGATGCGCAGGATCTCCTCGAGGTCCCGCTGGGCCTCGGGGCCACGCTCGGGGACCTTCTCGCCGGCCTTGTCCGGGGACTTCTCCGCGGCATTCCCCCCGGCCTGCACGGCCGGAGCCGGGTTGCCGGCGGGCGCCTCGGCCGGGCCCTGGTCAGGAGCCGTGGGCGACGAGGACTGGGCGGGCGCCGAGGCGTGGTCGTCGGCGAGGGCCGGCGACGCGAGCAGAACGGCCGGAGCAATGGCGGCGGCGGTGACCGCCGCGGCGATCCGGGACAACTTCACAGACAGCACCCCTGTTTTTATTTTTCACAAGATCTCATGATCTTGCAGAGGGTCACTGTAAAGGCTTCGGGCGATCAAATCGAACGAGTTCAAATGGAATGATCAGGTCCGGGGGCGGTAGACCGTCAGGGCCTCCGGGAGCTCGTCCAGCACCAGGGCTGAGGGGGCCTTCGCGTACTCACCGTCGTAGGCGAACGGGGTGCCCGCCGGGATGTCCCCGATCCGCAGGCTCCGCAGCCGGGTGGCCACGTGGACCGGAGACCGGCTCAGCGGACCCGCGAAGGCGGCGGCGAGCAGGCGGGGCCCCGGACGGCCGCCGCCGAGGACGAGCCGGACGTCCAGCACGCCCTCGCCGAGGTCGTCCCGGCCGCGCGGGATGGGGCCGGTGCCCTGGTACGTGCCGTTGCCCACGAAGAGCAGCCATGCGCTCAGGGGCCGCCCGGCCACCCTCAGCCGCACGGGCCGCTCGGCCCGCAGCACCTTCCAGGCCGCCAGCAGCGCGGCGGAGGCGCCGCCGATGCGCGGGCCCCAGCGCAGCCGGTGGCGCAGCAGCTCCGGGTACGCGCCGATGCTGAAGTTGTTCAGGAAGTAGCCGCAGCCGTCGCCCTCCGGCCCGGGGCTGAAGCGGCCCACCCCGACGTGGACCGCGTGGCCCGCCTCCAGGGCGCGGCAGGTGTCCTCGACTCCGGCGAGGCCGAGGTCCAGCGCGAAGTGGTTGAGGGTGCCGCCGGGGAACACCGCGAGCGGTACGCCGGCCCGCAGCGCGGCGGTGGCGGCCGCGTTGACCGTGCCGTCGCCGCCGCAGACCCCGAGCACGGTGGCCCGGGCGGCGGCCGCCGCCAGCTCGCCGGAGAGGTCCCCGTCCTCCCATGCGATCACCTCGGCCTTGGGCAGCCGGGTGCGCAGGGCGCCGAGCACGGCGTCGGCGCTCCCCGACCAGGTGTTGACCACGACCGTGAGCCCCTCGCCGCCGGGAAGGGCGGGCGCCCCGACGGCAGCCCGTTCGTCGCCCGGCACGACCCGGGCCTCCTGTACGTCGCGCGCCAGCCGGCGGACGACGAAGCCTGCGGCCACGCCCAGGGCCGCGCCCGCGAGCACGTCGGAGGGGTAGTGCACCCCCGTGTACACGCGGGAGAAGGCCACGGACGCGGCGACCGGGGCCAGCGCGGCGCCCCAGCCGGGGGACTCCAGGGTCAGCCCGGCGGTGAAGGCGAACGCCGAGGCCGAGTGGCCCGACGGGAAGGAGGTGGTCTGCGGCTGGGTCGTCAGCTGCCGGACCGCGGGCACGCCGTCCAGCAGCGGACGCGGCCGGCGTACGGACCACTTGCCGACGGTGTTGATGGTCGCGGAGGCCAGCGCCAGCGAGGCGACCCCGCGCACGGCGGCCTTGCGGGCCCGGGCCGATCCGAAGAGGGCAAGTCCGGCGGCGGCCCCGCCCCAGAGCAGGCCGTGGTTCGCGGCCCGCCCGAGCCTCGGCAGCACCCGGTCGGCTCCCGGCCAGTGGCGCCGGGCCACCATGTCGAACAACCCCCGGTCCCACCGGGCCACCGCGCCTTGCCATGTCAGTTCCTGATCAGCCATCTCAGGCCCCTACCCCGCGCCACGGATCCGAAATCAGTGGTACCCCCGGGCGGGGGCCCTCGTACCGGCCCCGGCACGATCCCAGGGAGACCGGCTAAGCCTGTTCCTCGCCGTCCAGCGGCCGCTTGCGCAGCAGCAGGACCACCAGGCCGCCCAGGACGACCAGGCCCACCGCCAGCGAGGCGATGACGGGGGTGGCCGCCGAACTGCCGCTGGATGCCAGCCGTTCGTCCTGCGGGGAGTCCTCCGAGACCGGGCTCGAGGGGGAGCCCAGCGAGACCACCCCGGTGCCGGTGGTCGTGGCCGTGGCCGGGCTCGCGCCCTCCGCGGTGCCGGCCTCGGCGACCGGCGCCCCGGGCCAGAACGCGGTGGCCGTGGCCGTGGCCGCGGATTCGCTGGAGCCGGCCACGATCTGCGCCTGGGTCGGCACTCCGCTGGTGAAGACCCGTCCGACGGGCACCTTGGTCGCGCCGTGGACGGTGACCGAGGCGATCCCGTCGGGGGTGCCCGCGGGCACCTCGAAGTACAGCCTGCTTCCGTTCGTGGCCGTGGTCAGCGGCCGCCCCTCGGCGTCCACCACCCGTACTCCCATGGCCACGGCCCCGGCGTCCGGGACCACCGCCACGCTCTGCGCTCCGGTGCGTACGGTCACCGGACCGAGCCGGGTGCCCACGGGTCCCGTCACGTCCTCCGGGTCCAGGCCCAGCGAGGCGGGCGGCTCCGGGAGCTTCCCCGCAGTGTGCTGGAGGTAGTCGGCCAGTTTCTCCGCCGCCGGATCGGCGGCTTCCACCCGCACCCCGTCGGCGAGCCGCCAGATGGCCACCTGGGTGCCGGCGGCCGCGCTCTCCGCGGTGAGCGCCCCCGCCCCGGCCGCCTTGGCGAGGCCGGCCAGGTCGTTCAGCTGCGGGTAGGAGTGTTCGAGGATCCAGCGGATCCGGCCCGCCTCCCCGTTCCCGGCGAGCGGACTGCCGCTCCAGCCGCTCTCGGTGTACCGGGCCTGGGGGTGCGCCTGGCCGGCCACGCCCACCCCGTACGTCTGGAGCATGCCGCCGCCGTCGACCCGCATCTCGTAGAGCCCTGCCGGAATGTGCCGGACGGAGCCGTCGCCGGAGTGCAGGACCGCCTGTCCGTACGTCTTCAGCCCGTCCAGCACGGCGCTCGCGCCCTCCGGTGCCCGGGACTCGGCGGGACCGGAGTCGGCGGACGCCCGGGCGCCGGGCGCGGCGGTGAGGGCCGCGGCCAGCAGGGCGATCGCCAGCGGCCGCCGCGCGGAGGCCCGGCCGGCGGCGCCCCTGAGGGCCGGGCCGGAAGCCGGGCCGGGAACCGTGCCCGGCGCGGGTCCGGACACCGGTCGGGACGCGGAACCGGGCGCGGGTCCGGCAGCGGAGCCACCGGCAGGACGAGGAGCGGAGGGAGGAGCGGAGAGAGGAGCGGAACGAGGAGCGGAGGATGCGGGAACGGCAATCGACACAGTCTTCCCCTTCGGGCCAAAGACCCAGGTGCCCGTGAGTACCGGGGAATCCTAACCGCCTCGAACACTCAGCCCACCGCCGCCTTCTGAGTGGTCATCAGCGGCGCGTCCACCTTGACGACCCGGCGGAAGGCAGCCGTCCCGCGGCTGAGGTCGTGCCCGACGGCCGTGGCGTCGATCTCCGCCGACACCCACCGGGTGCCCTCCCCGTCGGGCGGGTCCTCCCGCACCCGCAGCCTTCCGTGCACCACGAGCGGTTCGCCGACCGCCACGGATCCCGCCAGGTTCACGGCGAGCGACCGCCGCGCCCACACGGTGTAGAAGCTGGTGGCCCCGTCGGTCCAGGCCTCCTTGCGCCGGTCGAAGTACCTCGGCGTCACCGCGAAACGGAACCTCGCCGACGGTCCGTTCACCGTCTCCTTGTAGTCGACCTGCGTCGCCACATGGCCCACCAGCGTGACCTGGGTGTCGTTCATCCCGGCCGCCCTCCCCCGTGATGCGTACCCGTACGGACCATCCGCACGAGGTACGCCCATGCTGGCCGCCGGCCGCCGGATCCCGCTCCGGCCTGTGGACTACTGGCGGGTTGTGGACAACCTGCTCCCCCCTCCGGCGACCGCCGCATACTGCTCGCGCACCTCCCGGTAGCGCAGCAGCTCCGCCGCGACCGGCTCCAGGACCCTGGCCCGCCCGCATCCGGCCGCCGCCTGCCGCAGCCGCCGCTCCGCGTCCTGCCCGTACCGCCGGGCCGGACCGCGGGCCGCGATCGAGCAGGCCCATTCCACCAGCGGCCCGCCGATGATCCCGGCCACCATCAGCAGGACCGGCGGCATCAGCTTCGGCTCCAGGACCCCGACGATCTGCCCGACCAGCCACAGCCCGCCGTAGATCTGCAACAGCGTCATGGCCGCCTGCCCGAGGACCGCCACGGGCCACCACGTGGGCCTCGGAGGCCTGACGGCCGGCACCGCGACCGCCGCACCGAGCGTGACGGCCAGCTCGTCCAGCGCCTCGGGGAGCCGTTCGGCGCCGCGCACCGCGGTCTCCCGTACGGCCTGCGCCCAGGGCTCGGGCAGACCGGTGACGGCCTCGTCGGCGACCACCCGTACGGCCTGTTCCACCCGCTGACGCGCGGTCACCTCCTCCTCGACCGGAACCTGCTCGGTCACGGAGGTCCTGCCGCCGATCGCCGCCAGGGCGGCCAGGCCCGCCAGGGTGCGCGGGGCGCGCCGGCCCTCGTACCAGCGCCACAGCCGCAGCCACGGGGTCCCGCAGGCCTTCCCGGCATTGCGCCGCCAGGCCCGCTCGGCGGCGAGCCCGGCCGCGTACGCGCCGACGGCCTCCGCGAGCCGGTCCTCGAACTCGGCGCGCGCCGCCTCCCCGATCTCCGGGCCGGAGTGCCCCTCGGCCACGTACAGCGGGCGCAGGCGCAGCGCGGCGCGATCCACGTCGGCCGAGATCCGCCGGGTCGCGGCGCCCTTCTCCTGGGTGAACTGTGCGAGCAGCTCGCGCAGTTCCCCGACGCCTTCGCCGGTGAGGGCGGACAGTCCGAGGACGGTGGCGCCGGGTTCGCCGTGCTCGCCGAGCGCGATGCCGTCCTCGTCGAGGAGCCGGCGCAGGTCGTCCAGGACGAGGTCGGCGGACTCGCCGGGCAGCCGGTCCACCTGGTTGAGGACGACGAAGGTGACTTCCGCGTGTCCGGCCAGGGGCCGCAGGTAGCGCTCGTGCAGCACCGCGTCCGCGTACTTCTCCGGGTCGACCACCCACACCACCGCGTCGACCAGCGCCAGCACCCGGTCCACGTGGTCGCGGTGCGCGCCGACGGCCGAGTCCAGGTCCGGGAGGTCCACGAGGACCATGCCGCGCAGCGCCTCCGCCTCCGAGGTCTCGCGGGGCCTGCGGCGCAGCCGGCCCGGGATCTCCAGTCGGTCCAGGAGTCCGGCCGCACCGTCCGACCAGCTGCACGCGATGGGTGCGGCCGTCGTGGGGCGGCGCAGACCGGTCTCGGAGATCTGCACCCCGGCGAGTGAATTGAAGAGCGTGGACTTGCCGCTTCCGGTGGCTCCGGCGATCGCGACGACGGTGTGCTGCGGTGACAGTCCGCGCCGGGCCGCGGCCTCGTCGAGCACGCGGCCCGCTTCGGCGAGGGTCTTGCCGTCGAGCCTGGTCCGGGACAGTCCCACCAGCTGCCGCAGCGCGTCGAGGCGGGTGCGCAGGGCCCGGCCCTCGGGGCTGAGCGGGGGCGCGGGGACCTTGCCCCCGTCGTTCCCGGCGCCGGACACCGTGCCCGAGACGGCCCGGACGAGCGCGTCGTCGCCCTCGTCTGCTCTGTGTCCGCCGTCGTCGCCGTCGTCCAGGTCCTGTCCGGCGGCCTTGTGGCGCGAGCGCGCGATGAGTCCGTCGTCCCATCGGTCGTCGGTGCGGTCGGTCAGGGCGGTCACCGCGTCACCTCTCCTTCTGCAGTACGGACAGCGCGGCGATCAGTTCGGCCTGTGGTTCGGGGGTCACTTCGAGCGCCTCCAACGGCGCGAGCCGGCGGTCGCGTTCGGCGCGCAGCACCTGGTCGAGGTGGTCGCCGACCAGCTCGGCGCCCCGGTCGCGCAGGCGCAGGGCCGCCTGGGCGCCGATGCGTTCGGCGAGCTTCTCGCCCGCGGGCCGGGCCCGCTTGCCGCCGAGGAGCGCGGCCACGAGCAGGGCGGCGACCGCGTCCGGGTTTGGCGGGGGCTGCTTGTCGAGCCGGGCGACCTCTTCCTCGGCGAGTTCCTCCAGTACGCGCCGCCAGCGCCGTACGGCCATGCCGATGCGTTCGCCCGCCTCCCGGTCGGGGGCCGGCACGGGCACCGCGCCGGCGGCGGGCTCGAGCCGCCAGGCGGCGGCGATCCGCTCGTCGGCGGCGGCGACGGCGCACTGGAGCAGGGCGGCGAGGGACTCCGCGAGCGAGTCCAGCAGTTCGTCGGCGCTCGTGTCGAGGGGGTAGCCGCGCCACCGGGTCAGGGCGTCCCCGGCCAGGACGGCGCCCCGGTCGAGCCGGTTGCGCACCCGCTTGCCCTCCCGCTTGTACGCGTCCTCCACGGACGAGGTCAGCCGTACGGCAGCGGCGTACTGGGCGGCGACGGCGGAGGCGAGCTCGGGCATCCGGCGGCCGAGGGAGTCCAGCGCGCCGAGCGCGGTCCGCCCGACGGCGTACTGGCGGGCGGCCGGGTCCTGGGCGTGGTGGGCGAGCCAGGCGTACAGGGGTGCGACGGCGCTGGCCGGCAGGAGTCCGCCGCCGCCGGCCGACTCCGGGAGTTCGGGGACGGTGAAGCGCGGCACCTCGCCCAGTCCGGCGCGGGTGAGCAGGGCCCCGTACTGCCGGGAGACCTCGGCGAGCACCTGGTGCGGGACCCGGTCGAGGACGGTGACGAGGGTGGCCTTGTACTGCTTGGCGGTGCGCAGCAGGTGCCAGGGGACGGCGTCGGCGTACCGCGAGGCGGTGGTGACCATGACCCAGACGTCCGCGGCGCAGATGAGTTCGGCGGCGAGGGTGCGGTTCTCGACCACGAGGGAGTCGATGTCGGGGGCGTCGAGGATGGCGAGGCCGCGGGGCAGGGTGGAGACGGTCTCGATGCGCATCTCGCGGGTCGCGTGCCCGCCGGTCGCGGGGCCGCGGTCGCCGTGCCGGCGCCTGGCCGCCGGGACGGGCTCCTCCTCCCCGTGCGGCACCCAGACGCGCATCAGGTCGGGGAGCACCCGCATGCCGGCGAACCAGTGATGATCATCCGGATGGCAGACGAGCACCGGGGTGCGCGTGGTCGGGCGGAGCACTCCGGCTTCGCTGACCTGCCGCCCGACGAGGGAGTTGACGAGGGTGGACTTGCCGGCCCCGGTGGACCCGCCCACGACCGCGAGCAGGGGCGCCTCGGGCGCCTTCAGGCGGGGTACGAGGTAGTCGTCGAGCTGCGCGAGCAGCTCTGCTCTGGTCTGGCGGGCGCGGGGGGCGCCGGGCAGAGGCAGCGGCAGACGCACGGACGCGACCCGGTCGCGCAGGGCGGACAGGGCATCGAGCAGCTGGGGCCGTACATCCAAGGTCACCACATGCGAAGAATGCCCAATTTAGGACCATTTTTGAAGCTTATAAGTCCTCTGCGCGCCGATGGCGACTCCAGAGAGACATTCCAGACACGGCGGACGAGTGGGGCGCAGGCATAACGAGTGCACAACACCGGGGGCGCCACGGCGCAAAAGCGGTGCGCGAATCGCACCCGCCTGCGATTATCGGGACCGCTTCACCGAACCTCCACATCGTGGCCCGCGAGTGAAGCAACCGGGACAAGGCAACCGGAGCCCTATCCTTGACCCGGCACGGACCCCAGTCCCACCCCCACCACGGGGCTCCAGGCCACCACGGCCACCTTCCGGCCCCCGTAGCTCAGTGGATAGAGCAGGTGCCTTCTAAGCACTTGGCCGCAGGTTCGAGTCCTGCCGGGGGCACTCTTTCCCCATCACCCCGAGCCCTCCCCCGCGGAGGGCTTTCCTGCAGGTCAGAGCAGCTTGTCGGAGGGCCGTAGCGCCGCGGCAGGGGCCGGACCGCCGCGCGGGAAGGCCCGTTGACGGTCCGGCTGCCCGAGGCGGATTCCCTCGAACGACGGACGCGGCGGGGGCGTGGCCTCCCCCGGCAGCGCCTCCGGCACGCGCGGGCGGCGCATGCCGGACCCGTGTCGGTCCCGTGGCGGTCCCGTGTCCGCCCCGTGTCGGTCCCGGGAGCCGTCCGGTGCCATTCCGGAGCAGTTCCGGAGCAGTTCCGGCCGCGGTTCGGGAGCCGTTCCGGCAGCGGTTCGGGAGCAGTTGCGGAGTCGGGGAGGCGGCCGGATCCCGCCCCTGGTGCCGTGTCGATCCACCCGCTGTGCCCGGATGCCGGCGGACTGCCCCGCAGGCCCGTACCGGACTCACTGCCCGCGCACCTCCTGCGTGCGGGGGTCGGCGGTGGTGGGGGCGGCGGCGGAGGCAGGGGCGGCCTGCTGGGGGACGCCGAAGACCCTGATGGCCTGGTAGTAGGTCCACGCGGTGCCTTCGCAGGAGGTGCGGCGGGCGCCCGCGTACCGGGCGCAGACACTCTTCAGGTCGGCGTGGAAGGCCTGGTCCAGGCGGGACTTGGCGGCGGGGAACGAACCGGCCGCCTGGTGGTTGCGGTAGCCGAAGTCGTGGCGTGCGCAGGCCAGGGCGAAGGGGAAGCCGAGGGGGTTGTCCGGGGAGGCGGTGCAGTAGTCGGTCGACCAGTCGAAGGCGTACGCGGCCCAGAGGTCCCGTTCCCCGCGCGCCCGGGCCCAGGCCTGGTAACTGGCGTCACCGGTCTGCGTGAAACGGCTCAGCACCTGCGGCTTGTCCGCCGGGACCGGCGCCGGGACGGCCGCCGACGCGGTGCCCGCCGACGCGAGGAGGAAGGCACCGGCTGCCGCCGATGCCAGAACGGGTGCGGTACGGCGGCGCATGGCATTCCTCGGGGCGGGGCGGGCGGGAGGCTCGGTCGCTCCGGCCAACGCGCCCGGGGGGCACCGGGTTACTGGCCTGCCCGGGGGATCCGCCGCGCAGTGGCCCTCCCCCTGCCCTCCCTCCTGAGAGGGACGGCCGGGACTCAGGTATGAGTGCGTGTGCGACTTGCGGCCAGCATCCGGTTCGTCCTGTCGGGGGACGCGGCGGCGCGGCCCCGCCGCCGAGACTGGAGGGCATGAACCGCCGACCGCTCGTCATCGTCTCCGCCACCCTGGGCGCCCTCGCCTGCGCCGCGTTCGCCCTCCCCAACCTCCCGCCCAACCCCGTGTCCGAGACGATCGACGAGCAGGTGTTCCAGGAGAAGGGCAGGCGTTTCGCGAGCGCCGCCGACGCCCCCACCCGGGGGAGGAACCCCTTCGCGCTGCCGTCCTGGATACCCAGGGACGCCACCGACGTCCGCATACGGGTGCACTCCGAGGGCGAGGCCCGCCTGATCCGGTTCACCCTCGGGGCGACCCCGCTCGACGGCCCCCGGTGCACGGCGGCCGCCCCGAAGCCGATGCACGGCCCGAAGCCTGCGGCCAGGTGGTGGCCCGGCGACACCGGCGGCGAGGAGCGGGCCGAATGCCGGGGCGTGCACCAGTACCAGGTCGTGGTGCGCGGCAAGCACGTGTACGCCTGGACGGACGGCACCCGTTCGCCGGAGGCACCCCGTACGCCCGCAACGCAGGCCGGCGGCCGCGCCGCGGTGACGGCCGGCTACTGAGGGCGCGGTGACGGCCGGGTCCGGTGCGGGCGGCCTCGTCAGCCGACGGGGTCCAGCTGCTCCGCGATCCCGCGCACCAGCGCCTCGTGCTGCTCCACGAGGTAGAAGTGGCCGCCGGGCAGCACCCGCAGCTCGAATCCGCGGGGCGCGACATCGCGCCAGGCCTCCATCTCCGCCACCGAGGTGGACGGGTCCGCGTCGCCGATCCAGGCGTGGACGGGGCAGCCGAGCGGGACGGCGCTGCGCGGGCCGTAGGTGCCCACGATGGTGAAGTCCCCCCGGACCGCCGGCAGCACGATCTCCCGGAGGTCCGGATCGTCCAGGAGGGCGCTGTCGGTCCCGCCGAGCCTGCGCAGTTCGGCGATCAGGGCCTCGTCGCCCTGCAGGTGGAGGGGGCGCGGGGCCAGCCGGTGCGGGGGCTTGCGGCTGGACACGTGGACGGCGGCGGGCCGTACGGCGTGCCGGGCCTCCAGACGCAGCGCCACCTCGTAGGCCAGCGAGGCTCCCATGCTGTGCCCGAAGAGGGTCAGGGGTACGTCCGCGAAGGGCAGCAGCGCCGCGGTGACCTCGTCGGCGAGCACCTCCATGCGGTCGATGCACGGTTCGGCGAGCCGCTCCTGCCGCCCCGGGTACGTGGCCACCAGGACCTCCGTACCGGCGTCGAAGGCGCGGCCCCAGGCGTGGAAGAAGCTCCCGGCACCGCCTGCGTGCGGCAGCACCACCAGCCGGCGCCGGGGCGCGGCCGGCGCGGGGTACCTGCGGAACCACCTGTTGCTGTCCCTGCCTGTCGTCATGCTCGTGCGCACCTCGTCGTCGGGTCGGTCGGCTGTCCGTGTCCCCCGCAGTCTGCTCCAGGGACCGGCCGGGCGTCGCCCCGCACCCTCCTGCGCCCGGCAGGCCGCTCGTCTAGGCTCATCAGGTGATCGAATACGTGAACCGGCTCGACGACGACGCACCGCGGACCGGAGCCGTCCCCAGGGGTGCGGAAGCGGCGGTGTGGTCCCTGGACATCACGCAGGACGTGGTCGGCGGGCACCCCCTCGGCGGGGCGACGGCGATGCTGGACGCGGCCGAACGCGACCGGGCGGGGCGGCTGTTGCGGGAGGGGGACCGGCGCCGCTACCTCGCCTCGCACGTGGGACTGAGGGTGCTGCTCGGCGGCTACCTGGGCCTGGCCCCGGAGAAGGTCGCCCTCGTCCGGGAGGACTGCCCGTGCTGCGGCGGACCGCACGGCCGTCCCGCCGTGGCCGGCGGTGTGATCCACTTCTCCCTCTCGCACAGCGGGGACCTGGCCTTCTTCGCCTTCGCCGGGGCGCCGGTCGGCATCGACGTGGAAGGGCTCCCGAGCGCCTCCGCCGTGGCCGACATCCTGAACACCCTCCACCCGGCGGAGACCGCCGAGCTGACCGACCTGCCGGAGCCCGACCGCCGGACGGCGCTGGCCCGGGTGTGGTCCCGCAAGGAGGCGTACCTGAAGGCCACGGGCACCGGGCTGGCGCTCGGCGTGGCCGAGCCGTACGTCGGCTCCGCCGCCACCCCGGCCCGCGTCCCGGGCTGGACCCTGGCGGACCTCCCGGCCCCGGCCGGCTATGCGGCGGCCCTCGCCCTGCGCGCGTAGCCGTATCGGCCCGGCGGCGGCAGCGGTGCTCCGCGGCGTCGCGGAGCCGAGGTCCCGTACCGCCCGTCCGGACGGAGCCGAGCCCGTTCATCCCGGCGCGGGCCGGCGCGTCCCGAGCAGGGGACCGCGTCCGGGCCCGTCCCCGTCCGCCTCGTACGCCTCGTCCTCGTACGCCCCGTAAGCCTCGTACGCCTCGTCCCCGTACACCTAGGCCCCCGTACGCCTCGTTGTGCCCCTCGGCGGGCACCGTGCCCGTCGCGAGGCTGCCTGCCGTCAGCGCCTCGCAGGCGAGCGGGAGGGTCCGCCGGACCGGCTCGGGCGCCGTCCGCCATGCCGTACCGAAATCCGGTGCCCCCTGGTCCGTGCCGCCGATATCGTGGCCGCCATGGACATCCGCCGGGCCGGTACCGTCGCCGAACTCGAAGCCGCCGAAGGCCTCTTCGACGGCCCCGCCCGGGCGGAGTGGTGCGAGCGCTTCCTGGCCGCGCCGGGGCACCTGATGCTCCTCGCCTACGTGGACGGCCGTCCCGTCGGCATGGTCTCGGGCGTCGAGATGACCCACCCCGACAAGGGCACCGAGATGTGCCTGTACGAGCTCTCCGTGGACGAGGGGCACCGGCGCCTCGGCATCGGCCGCGCCCTGACGCTGGCGCTCGCCCAGGAGGCGAGGACGCGCGGCTGCTACGGCATGTGGGTGGGCGTGGACACCGACAACGAGGCCGCCCTGGCCACCTACGCCTCGGCCGGCGCCCGCGACGAGGGCGTCTTCTCGATGCGCGGCTGGCCCGTCACGCCCTGAGGGCCGGAGCCGTCCGCCGTAGCCCCTGCGGCGGCGTGTCGTGCGCCCACACGGCGCACCCTCCGCGCGCCTGCGGCACCACTCGCCGAGCATCGGCCGCATGACCGCATTGACCGCGCTCCTCCCGGCCGCCGCCCTGCTGGTGGCGGCCACCGCCGTGGCGCCCACCACCGCCGCCGAGAGCGCCGCCGAGAGCCCCACCGCCCCCTACGTCGTGATCCTCGCGGACGGCACCCCCCGCGCCCCCACCCGCGCGCTCGGCGCCGAGGCCGCGGAGGCGGGGGACGAGGTCGGCCCCGTCTACGACACCGTCGTGCACGGCTTCGCCGTCCGCACCACCGCCACCCGCGCCGCGGCCCTCGCCGCCGACCCGCGGGTGGCCTCGGTGGAGCCGGACGCCGAGTTCCGCACCACCGGTACCCAGCCGCAGGCGCCCTGGCCGCTGGACCGCATCGACCAGCGCGGGCTCCCGCTCGACGGCTCGTACACGTACCCCGGCAGGGCCGAGGGCGTCACGGTCTACGTCGTGGACACCGGGATCAACATCCGCCACCAGGAGTTCGGGGGCCGCGCCCGCACCGGCTACAACGGGGTGTTCCTCTCGGGTTCCGGGGACTGCAACGGCCACGGCACGCATGTGGCGGCGACCGCGGGCGGGGAGACGTACGGGGTCGCGAAGGGCGTCTCGCTCGTCTCCGTGAAGGTGGCCGACTGCCGTGGCGCCGCGCGGCTGTCGGCGATGGTCGGCGGGCTCGAATGGCTGGTCAAGGACGCCGCCAGGGCCCCGGCCACCCCGGCGGTGGCCAACATGAGCCTGGGCGGCAGCCGCAGCTTCGCCCTGGAGGCGGCGGTGAAGCGGGCCGTCGCCGCCGGGATCACCGTCACCGTGGCCGCCGGGAACGACGGCAAGGACGCCTGCGGGGGTTCGCCGGCTGCGGTCCCCGAGGCCCTGACGGTCGGCGCGACCGATGCCGAGGACCGGCGGGCGCGGTTCTCCAACCACGGCCGCTGCGTGGACCTCTCGGCGCCGGGCGTGGCCGTCACCTCGGCCTGGAAGGGCTCCGCCACCGCCACGGCCCGGTCCTCCGGCACGTCCATGGCCGCCCCGCACGTGGCCGGAGCCGCCGCGCTGGTCCTGGCGGCGGGCCCTGCGGTACGGACCCCCGCGCAGGTGGCCGAGGCGCTGCTGCGCGGCGCCGTGCCGGACGCGATCACCGCCCTCCCGGCCGGCACGCCGAACCTGCTGCTGCACACGCCCGCCGAGCGGTGACCGGAGGCCGGGCCGGAGCGCTCCCCGTCCCCGGCCCCACGGCCCCACGCCACCCGCCACCCGCCGCCCGTCCCCCGCACTGCTGCCGCCGCCCCGGCCCGGGCCCTCCCGCCGCCCGTCGTCCCTCCCTTCCCAGGGATAGCTCCGTCGCACGGACCCGACCTGATGGGACATCAATGTGTGTGCGCTTCGGGCGAAAACAATCCATTGACTTCTCATCACCGCGACGCGTCAATATCGGCCACCGCACCGGCTCGGCCTCCCCCACACAGCGGGTGGGGGGAGGGTTCGTCATGACGAAGGAGTCGCGACCCTGTGAGTACGAGAATGCTCAGACGAAGAGTGCTGGCCGGGGCCGGGGCCCTCTCCCTGGCCCTGACGGGCGGTGTGGTGGGTCTGTCGGGGACCGCGCAGGCGGCGACCAAGACCACCCCCGTCTTCGAGAACTGCGACGCCCCGGCGCCGCAGCCGGACGGTTCGGGCAACCAGAACTTCACGGTCACCCTGCCCGACGGGGCCAAGGCCGGTGACGTCGTCCCGATCACGATCGACGCGGGCCCGAGCCCGCTGATCCCCAGCTTCTCCGTCACCACGGTGAACACCACCAAGGTCACCCTCAAGGTCGGGACGACCACCCAGGTGGTCACCAGCCCGCCCGAGACGGTCACCGTCGTCGCCGGGCAGCCCCTCGACCCGGCCTCGTTCTCGGGCACCATCACGATCCCGGACGGCACCGAGGGCACCGCCGTGCCGGTCGCCCTCGACCAGGCGGTGACGGACGCGGACCTATCCGGTTCGGTGTTCACCACCACCTGCATCCCCGCCCCCCGCCCGAGCGCCGCCCTCGGCTCGGTCGCCGTGGAGGCGCTGCCCAAGGACCCGGTCACCACCAAGCTGACGCCCAACAGCGGCAAGGCGGGCACCGAGGTCACCGTCACCGGCGCCAACTTCCCGGCCGGTCCCGTCACCTGCTCGGCCCTGCTCGCGGGCGCGCCGACCGGCGACGAGGGGAACGGCACGGCCACCGCGGCGGGGGCCGCGACCTGTGCGCTGACGGTCACCGAGAAGGCCGACCAGATCAGGATCGACGGGGCGATCACCCCCTACAAGGACTTCGTCTTCCTGGAGGACCAGCCGGGCGTGAAGAACCCGGTCGACGTCGAGGTGCTGCCCGGTCCGCTGGCCATCGGCCCGCAGAACGGCAACCCGGCCGTCAGCTTCGGCAAGGTGACCATCAACGGCAAGCCGCAGTCGGTCGTCGGGCAGTTCACCGCGATGTCCGTCCAGGACTTCCGCGGCGGCACGCTCGGCTGGGACGTCACGGCCACGCGTACGCCGTTCCTGAACGGGACGACCGGCCACACCATGGCCACGGCCCAGATCGGCATCCAGCCGTCCTGCACCGTGACCAACGCGGACAGCCCGAGCACCTGCACCACCGGTACGCCGGGGGCCATCACGGCCACCCCGATGAAGGTCGCCTCCCAGGCTCCGGGCGGGGAGGAACTGACCGGTGGTGAGTTCGCCGTCGGCGGCGCCGGGGTGATCCAGCTCCCGCCGTTCATGTTCGCCGACACGTACCAGTCGGTGGTCACCTTCTCCCTCGCCTGACCCGTACGGCCCCGCTCCCCAGGGTGGGGGGGGGGGGGCGGGGCCGCCCCCCCCCCCCCCCCGGCGCCCCCCCCGCCCCCCCCCCCGGGCCCCCCGCCCCCCCCCCCCCCCCCCCCCCACCCAAAGAGGAGGGGGCCGGCCACCAAGCCG
>NZ_JBHXRK010000038.1:0-53639 GCF_042716875.1 Streptomyces sp. NPDC058646
CGCCGGGGCCGGGGCCGGTGGGGCCGGGGCCGCCGGGGCCGGGGCCGGTGGGGCCGGGGCCGCCGGGGCCGGGGCCGGTGGGGCCGGGGCCTGGCCCGGGACCACGGCCCCGGCCGGGGCGACCAGGAACGTGGCGCGGCCCGCATCCGCCTCGCGGAGGTGGCGGATCGCCTCGGCGGCCGATGCCGGGGAGGAGACCGCCAGGGCGTCCGCCGCCGAACCCAGCGCCGCCGCCACCGCGACCTCGTACCCCGCGGTCACCGACAGCCGCTCCGCCGCCGGGCCCAGCAGCCCGGCCAACCGGTCCCGCGCCGCGAGCAGCGCGCCGGTGCCGTCCTTGCGGCGCAGTCCCAGGGCCAGCGCGTCACGCCGCGCCGACACCGCCGCCCGCGACCGCTCCTCGGCCGTCAGCGCGTCACGGGCAGCGGCCAGTGCGGTCTCCGCCGAGGCCAGGTCCGCGCGCGCCGCCTCGTACTCCCCCGTCGCCGCCGCGTCGCCGTCCAGCTCCCCGACCTCCGCGGCGAGGGCCTCGTACTCCTCCTGCGCGGCGGCCGCCCGGGACCGGGCCTCGTCCCGGGCGGCGACCAGCCGGTCGATCTCGGCCTGGGCGCCGGCCGCCCGGGACCGGGCCGCGCCGAGGCGGCCCGTCAGCCGGGCCAGGGTCTCGCGCCGGTCGGCGACGGCCCGCGCCGCGTCCCGCAGCCGCCGCTCCTCCTCGGCCAGGGCCCGTTCCAGCTCCGCCCGGTGGGCCGCGGTGTCCTCCAGGGCGTACGAGGCGGCTTCCAGCGCCGCCGTCAGCTCCGCCTCCTGCTCGCGGATCCGGGCGGCCTCCCGCTCCAGTTCCTCGGGGTCCCGGCCGCGCCGCTCCTCCTCCACCGGAGCCGAGGCGCTCTTGACCCGCGCGTCCGCCAAGGACGCGGTGCCCCGTACGCGTTCGGCGAGCTGCGACAGCTCGTACCAGGTCTGCTGGGCGCGCCTCAGCCGTGGCGCGAGCTCCCGTACGGCCTGCTCCAGCTCCGCCTCGCGCCGCTGCGCCGCCCCGAGCTGCGCCTCGGCGGCCTCCTTGCGCTCCTTGAGGGCCGCCTCGTCCGCGATCTCCGCTTCGAGGGCTCCGCGCAGCGCGACCAGGTCGTCGGCGAGCAGCCGCAGCCGCGCGTCCCGCAGGTCCGCCTGGATCACCGCGGCCCGGCGGGCCACGGCCGCCTGCCGTCCCAGGGGCTTGAGCTGGCGGCGCAGCTCGTCGCCGAGGTCCTGCACACGGGCGAGGTTGGCCTGCATCGCATCCAGCTTGCGCAGCGCCTTCTCCTTGCGCTTGCGGTGCTTGAGGACGCCGGCCGCCTCCTCGATGAAGGCGCGCCGCCCCATGGGGTCGGCGTGCAGGACGGAGTCGAGCTGGCCCTGGCCGACGATGACGTGCATCTCGCGGCCGATGCCGGAGTCGGAGAGCAGCTCCTGGATGTCGAGCAGGCGGCAGGTGTCACCGTTGATCTGGTACTCGCTGCTGCCGCCGCGGAACATGATCCGGGTGATGGTGACTTCGGCGTAGTCGATCGGCAGCGCGCCGTCGGAGTTGTCGATCGTCAGGGACACCTCGGCGCGGCCGAGGGGCGGACGCCCGGTGGTCCCGGCGAAGATGACGTCCTCCATCTTGCCGCCGCGCAGGGATTTGGCGCCCTGCTCGCCCATGACCCACGACAGTGCGTCCACCACGTTGGACTTGCCGGAGCCGTTCGGTCCCACGACACAGGTGATGCCGGGTTCGAAGCGCAGGGTGGTGGCGGATGCAAAGGACTTGAAGCCACGCAGGGTCAGGGACTTGAGGTGCACGCCGCCGGACTCTACCTTTCGCGTCCGGTTTCACCCATGAAGGTGCAGGGCACGACTGACGTCGACGGGAGGAGACCCCCGGCCGGCCCAAGAAAGAAGGGACGCCGAAGCGTCCCTTGCAGATCATGCGGGCTGGATGTGAGAGCGACGAATGAGCGCGGATCAGGTGAGCGCAGGCTCCGCCTGGGGTACGTCGATGTCGATGCTGTCCAGCAGCGAGTCTCCGTGCTGAGCGGCGGCCGCGTTCAGCGCGTCATTTTCGGACTGAATCCGTACGAGCTCGGACTCGAGGTCCTGGACGCGCTGCTGAAGCCGTCGCATCTCGGCGAGGAGTCGCGGATCGGAACCGCCGACGTAACCGAGAAGCGCCTTTGCCATGATGGATGGTCCTCCACATTGAGTGACCGACCGTAGCGGTGTGGGTCGTGAGGGAATCGCACCCGCGGATGTCCGGCAGCGACTGTCAGTCACTGCGCTTACTACTGCCAACACTGCCAAACAGCTCGGGTGCGCGGGGCTTCCAGCGTCTCACCAAAAAGTTTGACGGTCAACACGATCACGCCCTGTATCGGCGGGCGTCCCGGTCCTCGCAAGGGGCGTCGAGATCATCCTCATCTCCGAGCCTTCCACGAATCGGCCTCCTCGGCAACGCGTCGGCGGAGAATGCGCAGATCCGACCAGGTGCGGACCCTCGGAGGGTGTGATCAGTACATGATCAGCCGATCGGTCACCTGATCGCGAAGCCGTCGTAGCCACCGCGCGGTGTGCCCCAGATCTCTGTCACTCCGTCCACCCTCCCGGGCGTGTCGGCGGACCGCAGCCAGTCCAGCAGCCGGTGGCAATTCTCACGTTGACCTTCGGCCACCACCTGCACTCGCCCGTCGTCGAGGTTGAGGGCGAAGCCGACGACTTCCCCGATCTCCAGGGCGTTGGCCCTGGTGAACCAGCGGAAGCCCACTCCCTGCACGCGGCCGCGCACCCAAGCGGTCAGGCGGACATCTTCATTCATGCGTGAACGCTAACCGGGCAAACACTTCCGGGCCGCATCACCCCCCGGCGCCATGGCGTACAGTCGCGCAGCAATGAACTCACCCATTTGGGTGAGTAAAGGATGATCTTGGAAGAAAGGGCACGACGCCGATGGGACGCCACCGACTCCACGCCGCGCCGCGCCGCGGCGGCAGGCACGCCACGGCCGTGCGCACCGGCCTGCTCGGCGTCGCGGTGGCCGTGGCCCTCGGGACGACGGCCGTGACCACCGGCATGCTGTCGGTCGGCGGTTCCTTCCCCTATGTAGGCGTCAGCGGTACGGACGACTCCACCGACGGTCAGACCGAGGCCAAAGCCTCTCCGAGCCCGGAGAACTCGGCGCGGGAGCGGGGCGGCCTCGCCGGCCTCTCCGGGCGCACCCCCGAGGCGCCGGCCTCCTCACCGTCCGGCACCCCCTCGGCTCCGCCCTCCCCCTCGGCCTCGCCGAGCCCGTCCGCCTCCCCGTCCGCCTCGGCCTCGCCCAGCCTCTCCGCCTCCCCGTCCGCCTCGGCCTCGCCGAGCCCGTCGGCCCCGCCTTCGCCGAGCACGGCGCCGAGCAAGCCGCCGGCCGCCCCGCCGTCCCCGCCGGCCGAGGCTCCGCAGAAGACCAGGGCCCCGGCGCCCCCGAAGCCGCCGGCTCCGGCGCCCTCGACCCCGGCGCCCTCCACCCCGGCGCCCTCCACCCCGGCGCCCTCGGACGGGCACTCGGCGGAGGAGTCCGCCGTGGTGACCCTCGTGAACCAGGCGCGCGCCCAGGCCGGCTGCGGTCCCGTACGGGCCAACCCGCCGCTCGCCGCCCTGGCCGGAGCCTTCAGCGTGGACATGGCCACCCGGGGCTTCTTCAGCCACACCGACCCCGACGGGGACAGCCCGTGGGACCGCGCCGCCCAGGCGGGCCTGTCCGGTCTCGGCGGCGAGAACATCGCCCGCGGCCAGGGCGACGCCCCGTCCGTGATGAACGCCTGGATGGAGAGCCCGGGCCACAAGGCCAACATCCTCAACTGCGAGTTCCGCACGCTGGGCGTCGGCGCCCACTTCGCCGCCGGCGGCCCCTGGTGGACCCAGGACTTCGGCTTCTAGTCGCTCAGGCCGCGACGGAGGACAGCGCCGCACGGCCCGCGATCACGACGCGGGCGTGCTCGGCCACGCGCCGGCCCAGGTGCTCGGCGGTCGCGATGTCGGCCTTGTGGACGGCTTCCGGGCCCTCGTCGGAGTTGGTCTGGGCCGCGGCGCCGGCGAAGACGCCGAGGCGGTTGAGGTCGTTCTCGGAGGCGGTGCTGGCGTTCCAGCCCGGCTTCAGACCCAGGTTCACCCAGCTCATGCCGTGCTGCGCGGCGAGGATCTGGAAGAACTGCAGGGTGTGCAGCTTGTCGCCGCTCTTGGACGCGGAGTTCGTGAAGCCCGCGGCCACCTTGTCCTGCCACGCGTCGCCGAACCAGCGCTTCGAAGTGGCCTCGGCGAAGACGTGGAACGCACCCGAGGCGGTGCCCATGTAGGTCGGGGAGCCGAAGACGATCGCGTCGGACGCGTCGAGCAGCTCCCACTGCGCGTCGTCGATCTCGTCGACCTTGATCACGTGCACGGTGGCACCCGCCTCGGCGGCGCCCGCTCGGACGGCCTCGGCGACGACGGCGGTGTGGCCGAATCCGGAGTGGTAGGCGATCGAGACGACCGGGGCGTGCATGGCTGCGGACATGGCTGTTCTCCCTCAGGGGTTCGTTCTGGTGCCGCGGTGCGACGAGAGAAAGAAAAGCACTAACTTTTAGAAAGCGCAACCTGCCGGTTAGCGCTACCTGAGAGTACGCTTCCCTCATGGAGACCTCCGCCTGCAACGAAGCCGCCATAACCGAACTCTCGTTCGATGTCTTTGCGCGCGCCTGCCCGTCCCGGGAGACCCTGGAACACGTCACCGGCCGCTGGGGCAGCCTCACCGTGGGCGCACTGCGCGAAGGGCCCTGCCGCTTCAACGAGTTGCGGCGCCGGGTGGAGGGCGTCAGCGAGAAGATGCTCTCGCAGACCCTGCACGCCCTGGAGCGGGACGGCATCGTCAACCGCGAGGCGCAGCCGACGAACCCGCCCCGCGTCGACTACGAACTGACCCCGCTCGGTATCGAGGTCGCGGACCGGCTGCTCTCGCTCATCCACTGCCTGGAGGGGAACATGCCGCAGGTGCTGAGCGCCCGGCAGGCCTACGACGGGACGCGCGGCGGCCTCTGACAGCGCGGGCAGAAGTAGCTCGACCGGTTCATCCACGGCCGGCGGCGCATCGGCGTGCCGCAGCGCCGACAGGGCTCGTCCTCGCGCCCGTAGGCGTCGAGCGAGCGGTCGAAGTAGCCCGACTCCCCGTTCACGTTGACGTAGAGGCTGTCGAAGCTGGTGCCGCCGACGGCCAGGGCCGCGTTCATGACGTCCCGGACGTGGCCGAGGAGTTCCGCACTCCGGGGGCGCGTCAGGGCGGCGGTGGGGCGCTCGTAGTGCAGCCGGGCACGCCACAGGGCCTCGTCGGCGTAGATGTTGCCGACCCCGCTGATCAGGGACTGGTCCAGCAGCGCCCGCTTGACGGTGGTCCGCTTGGCGCGCAGCGCGAGGTGGTAGGCGCCCTCGTCGAACAGCGGGTCCAGCGGGTCGCGCGCGATGTGCGCGATGACGTCGGGCAGCCCGTCCGTGCTGTCGGGGACCGTTTCGTGCAGCGAGAGCCCGCCGAAGGTGCGCTGGTCGACGAAGCGCAGCTCCGTCCCGGCGGCGTCGGCGAAGCGCACCCGGATCCGCAGGTGCTTCTCGTCCGGGGCGCCCTCGGGCTGGACGAGCAGCTGCCCGCTCATCCCCAGGTGCCCGAGCACGGACAGGTCTCCGCTCTCCAGCGGCAGCCACAGGTACTTCCCGCGCCGCCGCGGCACGCCGAAGGTCCGCCCGCCGAGCCGTGCCGCGAAGTCCGCCCCGCCCCCGGGATGCCTCCGGACGGCCCGCGGGTGCAGCACCTCGACGGCCTCGACGGTCCGCCCGGCCACCCATCGCTCCAGCCCCCGCCGCACCACTTCGACTTCGGGCAGCTCGGGCACGGTGTTCCTCCGGAAGGTGCGGGCAGCAGGCTCCGGCGAGCGTACCCGAGCCCGGAAACGGGCCCGCCCGCCCCTGCCGGAGCAGGGGCGGGCGGGGAGATCCCGAAGGAAGGGTCAGGCGTGCGGCGCCGGATCGACGGGCACCGGCGCCCCGCCGTCCTAGGCCGGGTCCGGGGACACGTCCCCGGTCCCGGCCGGAGCGGCGGCGGCCACGGCTGTCGCCGCGATCCGTTCGTCCGCCGCGGCACGGATGCCGCGCCAGGCGGATTCCGCCGCCTGCTGCTCCGCTTCCTTCTTGCTGCGGCCGGTGCCGGTGCCGTACGAGACACCACCGACGCGAGCGGCAGCTGTGAAGGTCTTCTCGTGGTCCGGTCCGGTCTCGGTGACCAGGTATTCCGGTACGCCAAGACCTTCGGCCGCCGTGAGCTCCTGGAGACTGGTTTTCCAGTCCAGGCCGGCCCCGAGGTTCGAGGACTTCTCGATGAGCGGGTCGAAGAGCCGGTGCACCAGCTCCGAGGCCGCGTCGAGGCCCTGGTCGAGGTAGACCGCGCCGATCACCGCTTCAAGGGTGTCGGCGAGGATGGAGGCCTTGTCCCGGCCGCCCGTGCCCTCTTCGCCCCGGCCGAGCCGGATGAAGGAGCCGAGTTCGAGGCCGCGCCCGACCTCCGCCAGTGCGCGCGAGTTGACCACCGCGGCCCGCAGTTTGGCCAGCTGGCCTTCCGGCAGGTCGGGGTGGGTCGTGTACAGCGTGTCCGTGACCACCAGGCCCAGCACGGAGTCCCCGAGGAACTCCAGCCGTTCGTTGGTGGGCAGACCGCCGTTCTCGTACGCGTACGAGCGGTGGGTCAGTGCACGCACCAGAAGGGCGGACTCGAGTCGATACCCGAGCCGCCCTTCCAGAAGCGTGTGGGACGAGGCCGCGTTGTTACTGTCTGCCTGCTTCTCAGCGTTGGACAGCTCAGACATTGCGCCTCTCACCAGCCGCTCAGACCTCGAGGACCTGGCGCTTGTTGTAGGTGCCGCAGCTCGGGCACGCAATGTGCTGGAGCTTCGGCTCCTGGCAACGCTCACACGAAACCAGGGTGGGGACCGCAGCCTTCCACTGCGACCGGCGGTGGCGCGTGTTGCTGCGCGACATCTTCCGCTTCGGAACAGCCACGGCTACTTCTCCTGCTTCTCGGCGGCGCCCTGAACTCCGTCAGAGGCAGTGCCGCTCATGTTGTCCTTCTCGTCGTCCTGATCGGTCACGACGAGTCCTTGCAGTGCCGCCCAACGGATGTCGACGGCTTCATGGTGGTGGTCCGGGTCGTCGTTCAGGCTGAGCCCGCAATCGGGGCACAGTCCGAGACAGTCCTCCCGGCACACCGGCTGCAGCGGCAGTGCAAGCACCACCACGTCGCGCAGCACGGGTTCGAGGTCGAACAAGCCGTCCTCGAGGAAGAGCGTGTCCTCGTCGTCCTCGGCGTCGTCGGCCGGTTCCGCCTTGGAGCGGCTCCGGTCGTCGGCGTCAGGGTACGAGAACATCTCCTGGAAGTCCGCCTTGAGCTCGCGCTCGACGGACTCCAGACACCTTACGCACTCACCTGTTGCCGATGCACGGGCGGTGCCTGTGACAAGCACCCCTTCCATGACCGACTCCAGGCGGAGGCTGAGCTTCAGCGGGGTGCCCTCCGGCACTCCGATGACTCCTGCGAGACCGAGGTCCGCCGGTGCCGCGATCTCACGGGAAAGCCGCTGCATGGCACCAGGACGCCGACCCAGCTCGTGCGTGTCGAACACGAGGGGGTTGTGGTGGTCGAGGCGGGTATTCAGGGCCGTTCCTGCTTTCACAGATCGCTGAAGATCGAACACTCTGCTGCCGAAGAGGATCCTCTTGCGGGCAGCATGGACCGCGGTGCATACGCGCGACCGAAGAGCCAGGATACCCGCCGGGGCGCTCTGCGCCCAATCCGGTGCTAGCGGCCCTGCTCGTAGGCGCGCAGCTGGTCCAGATCGATCATGCTCGTGTCGAAGAAGCTGGTCTCGTCGAGCGCAGGCTGCTGCTGGGGCTGCGGCTGCTGGTACCCCGCGTAGGGGTCCGGCTGCTGGTAGCCCGCGTACGGGTCGGGCTGCTGCGGATCGTACGGCGCGGCGTAGACCGCTCCGCCGGAGCCTGCGTCCGCGCCGGCGTAGGGGTCCTGGTGGCCCTGGTAGGCGTAGCCGTCCTGCTGCTGCGGCTGCCCGGAGTACTGGTCGGCGTAGGCCGCCCCGGTGGAGCCGGCGCCGGGGTACGCGTCGTACACGGGGCCGGGCTGCGCCGGGACGGGCGCGTGGGCCGGGGCCGCCGGACCGGGATCCGCCAGCCCCGCCAGGAAGTCCGCGTCGCTCGCCGACCGGGAGGAGTGCCCCGCCGCGTCCTGGGCGGCCATGTGCGCGCCGAGGTCGTCCGAGGGGACCCGGCCCAGCAGCTTCTGGCGGCCGCGCCCGACGGCCTCCAGGGTCTTGGAGAGCACCGCCTCGAAGGTCGCCAGCTTCGTGTCCACGTAGGCGTCCGCCTGCTGCCGCTGGACCTGCGGGTCGTGGCTGCGTTCGGGTGCGTCCGGATCGCCCCCGTCCCCGTACTCCGGGTAGCCGTCCTGGCCGGGCCCGCGGCCCAGCAGCTTCTCCCGGCCGCGGTCGACGGAGCCGATCGTCTTGGTCAGCACGACCTCGAAGTTCGCGAGCTTGCTGTCGACGTAGTCGTCGGCCTCGGCCCGGATCTCCTCGGCCTCCCGCCGGGCCTCGTCGAGGATCCGGTCCGCCTCGGCCTGGGAGCGGCGCGCGATCTCCGTGTCGGAGATCAGCGAGCCCCGCTGGCTGTGCGCGGACTCGATGATCCGGTCCGCCTCCCGGCGGGCCTCCTCGACCAGCTGCTCGCGGCCGCCGATGAGTTCCTGGGCCTGGGCGAGCGAGCCGGGGAGCGCCTGGCGGACCTCTTCGAGCTGGGCGAGCAGCTCGGCGCGGTTGATCACGCAGGAGGCCGACATGGGCATGGACCGGGCGCCGCCGACGGCCGCGACGATCTCGTCGAGCTTCTTCTGCACGTCCATGGGGGCTCGCACTCTCTCGGCCTCAGGCGGGTCCTGAGACGGACGGGACGACTGTAAGGCCGGCGGACGGGCCCCCGACACCGACTGACGGCCCGTCAGGCGGTCAGCGGTTGCGCAACCGGTCCAGCAGCGCCGTGTGCACGTGCGCGGGCAGCAGGTGGGCGACGTCGCCGCCCCAGGCCGCGACCTCCTTGACCAGCGAGGAGGACAGGAAGCTGTACGTGGGGTTGGTCGGCACGAACAGCGTCTCGACGCCCGAGAGCCCGATGTTCATCTGGGCCATCTGGAGTTCGTAGTCGAAGTCGCTGACGGCGCGCAGGCCCTTGACGATGGCGGGGATGTCCCGCTGCTTGCAGAAGTCGACGAGCAGTCCGTGGAAGGACTCGACCTCGATGTTCCCGTAGTCGGCCGTCGCCTCGCGGATCAGCTCGATCCGCTCCTCGACGCTGAAGAGCCCCTGCTTGGACTGGTTGATCATCACGGCGACGTGGACCACGTCGTAGAGCCGGGAGGCCCGTCCGATGATGTCGAGGTGTCCGTTGGTGATGGGGTCGAACGACCCCGGACAGACGGCGCGGCGCAACTGAAGTCCCTCGCTCTCCGGTGCGGGCATCATGAATCTTCGCTGGTGAAGGCGGCGCGACCGTACCAAAGGGTGCCCTCGCCGTACTTCCGCGACCGGAGCGGCTCGAAGCCCTCCGGCCACGGGAAGGCACCGCTCCTGGTGCTGCGCTCCACGGTGACGAGCGCATCGCCGGTGAGCCAGCCATTGGACCGGAGTGTGAGCAGGATCTCCCGGAGATCGTCGTGCGTGACGACGTAGGGCGGGTCCAGGAAGACGACGTCGTACGGGTCCCCGCCGGGCCGGGCCGCGACGATCTGCTCCGCCCTGCCGGGCCGGAACTCGGCGCCGGGCAGCCCCACCGCCGTGATGTTGTCCCGGATGGACCGGGCGGCCTTCGGGTCGGTCTCGACCAGCAGGGCGTGGCCGGCGCCCCGGGAGAGGGCCTCCAGGCCGACGGCGCCCGAGCCGGCGTAGAGGTCGAGCACCCGGGCCCCTTCGAGGCCGTGCAGGGACTCCCAGGTGGAGAAGAGGCCTTCGCGCATCCGGTCCGAGGTCGGCCGGGTGCCGGTGCCGGGGGGCACGGACAGCCGTCGCCCGCCGGCGCTTCCGGCGATCACGCGGGTCATCTGGGGTCCTTCGCTACGGCGGTCGGGGGCTGCCGGGAGCAGCCGAGGGGTGCCGCGGGGGGTGCCGCGGAAGTCCAACGATAGGTCGTACCGCTCAGCCCTTCTCCAGGTACTGCTCCCGCTCGGTGTCGAGGAGGGCGTCCAGGGCGGTCCGCAGGCCCGGCAGCCGCTCCAGCTCGGGGTCGTCGGCGACGACGCGGGCGGCCTCCTCCCGGGCCTGGGCGATGACCTCCTCGTCCTCGATGACGGCCAGCATGCGCAGCGAGGAGCGCACTCCCGACTGGGCCTGTCCCAGGACGTCGCCCTCGCGGCGCTGTTCCAGGTCGATCCGGGAGAGCTCGAAGCCGTCGAGGGTGGCGGCGACGGCGGCCAGCCGGGCGCGGGCGGGGCTCGCCTCGTGCATCTCGCTGACCAGCAGGCACAGTCCGGGCGCGGAGCCGCGGCCGACGCGGCCGCGCAGCTGGTGGAGCTGGGAGACGCCGAACCGGTCCGCGTCCATGATCACCATGACGGTGGAGTTCGGGACGTTCACCCCGACCTCGATGACGGTCGTGGCGACCAGCACCTTGACCTCGCCGGCGGCGAAACGGCGCATGACGTCGTCCTTGTCGGCCGGGTCCATCCGGCCGTGCAGCACCTCGACGGCGAGGCCGGCGAGCGGGCCGCGGGTGAGCTGCTCGGCGATCTCCAGGACCGCGAGCGGGGGCCGCTTGTCCCCGTCCTCCTCGGCGGCCTTCTTCTTCTTGGTCCCGGCCTCGTCGTCGATCCCGATCCGCGGGCAGACCACGTACGCCTGGTGGCCGTTCTCCACCTCCTCGCGGACCCGTTCCCAGGCACGGGCCAGGAAGTGCGGCTTGTCCTTGGCGGGCACCACGTGGGTGGCGATGGGCGAGCGGCCGGCGGGCAGCTGGTCGAGGACGGAGGTCTCCAGGTCGCCGAAGACGGTCATCGCGACCGTGCGCGGGATCGGGGTGGCGGTCATCACCAGCAGGTGCGGGGGCTGCTTCCCCTTGGAGCGCAGGGCGTCGCGCTGTTCCACGCCGAAGCGGTGCTGTTCGTCGACGACGACCAGGCCGAGGTCGTGGAACTGCACCTTGTCCTCGATCAGGGCGTGCGTGCCGATCACGATCCCCGCCTCGCCGGTGACCAGGTCCAGCAGGGCCCGGCGGCGCGCGGCCGTCCCCATCGAGCCGGTCAGCAGCACCACCTTGGTGCCCTGGTCGGAGCCGCCGAGCATGCCCCCTTCGGCCAGCTCGCCCATCATCTCGGTGACGGAGCGGTGGTGCTGCTGGGCGAGCACCTCGGTCGGCGCGAGCATCGCGGCCTGTCCCCCGGAGTCGACGACGGCGAGCATCGCCCGCAGCGCGACCAGCGTCTTGCCCGATCCGACCTCGCCCTGGAGGAGCCGGTGCATGGGGTGGCTGGTGGCCAGGTCGTCGAAGATCTCCTTGGAGACGGTCTGCTGGCCCTCGGTGAGAGTGAAGGGCAGTTCGGCGTCGAAGGAGTCGAGCAGCCCGCCGGGGGCGGGCCGCCGCGGTACGGCCGGGAGCTGGGAGTCCGCGTGGCGGCGGCGGGCCAGGGCGACCTGGAGCACGAAGGCCTCGTCCCACTTCAGGCGCCGGCGGGCGTCCTCGACGTCGGCCTTGGTGCCCGGCCGGTGGATCTTCAGCAGGGCCTCGGTGAGGGGGACCAGGGCGCGGCCGTCGCGCAGGGCGGGCGGCAGCGGGTCCACGACGTCCGGGACGCGGGGCAGTACGGCGTCCACGCACTTGGCGATCTTCCAGGACTCCAGCTTGGCGCAGGCCGGGTAGATCGGGATGAGCTGGTTGGCGAAGGCGGTGGCGGCGTCGCGGTCGGAGGCGTCGGCGCCGAGCGGCTCGTAGGCCGGGTGGGAGAGCTGGAGCTTGCGGTTGAACAGGCCGACCTTTCCCGCGAACATCGCGCGGGTGCCCGGCAGCAGGTCCTTGTGCGGTTTGTGGACGCCCGCGCCGAAGAAGACGAGCTGGAGCCGGCCGCTGCCGTCGGTGATGGTGACCTCCAGGCGTCTGCCGCGCCCGCCGTTGAAGGTCAGGATCCGGGCGTCTGCGACCTGGGCGACGACCGTCACGTGCTCGTCGAGCTGGTCGGCCAGCTCGGCCAGCGGGGTCAGCTCGCCGCGCTCCGCGTACCGCCGCGGGTAGTGGTGCAGGAGGTCCAGGGCCGTGTGCAGGCCGAGCTGTTCGGCCAGCACCTTGGCGGTGGCGGGGCCGAGGGTCTTCTTGAGGTCTTCGTCGAGCGCGGGCACGTGTTCCATTGCACACCATGGCGCCGACAAGCCCCGCTCCCGACCCTTATTCCACCCCGATGAGCAGCGGCGCCGAGTACCGGCCGCCGTGGTAGGTGACGGTGTCCACGGCGAGGTGCCCGTGCTGGACGTACGCCTCCAGGCGCTCGGCGAGGGCGTCCGGCACCTCGGGTCCCAGGACCAGCGTGACGAGTTCGCCGCCCGAGCCGAGCATCCGGTCCAGGACGGCCTCCGCGGTCTCGGTCAGGCCTGTGCCGATGACGGCGACGTCGCCGTCGATGAGCCCGAGCACGTCGCCGGCCTGGCAGATGCCGGCGGAGGTGAAGGACTGGCGTTCGGCGACGGCCAGTTCCCCGTAGCGGGTGGCTCCGGCGGCCGCGGTCATGGCGACCACGTCCTCGTCGAAGCTGCCGTCCGGGTCGTGCACGGCGAGGGCGGCCAGGCCCTGGACCGGCGACCGGGTGGGGATCACGGCCACGCGCACGCCGTCGGCACGGGCCTGCTCGGCCGCCGCGGCCGCGACCGCGCGCAGCTCCACCGCGCCGGGCAGCAGCACCACTTCGCGGGCGTGCGCGCGCCGGACGGCATCGAGCAGCTCGGCGACGGCCGGCAGCTCCCCGGCGCGGACGAGCACGGTGGTGGCGCCCGCGTCACCGCAGAGCCCGGCCAGCCCCTCGCCCGGGACGACGGCGACCACGGCCCGCTGGGTGCGCTCGCCGCGGGCCCGGCGCCGCTCGTCGCCGAAGTGGGTGATGCGTATCCGGTACGGCCGCCCGGCGACCACTCCGGCCTCCACGGCCGCGCCGGGGTCGTCGACATGGACGTGGACGTTCCACAGCCCGTCGCCGCCGACGACGACGAGGGAGTCGCCGAGCCCGTCGAGCCGCCTGCGCAGCTCCCCGACGGCCGCGTCGGAGGCCTCCAGCAGGTAGATCACCTCGTACGCGGGCCCGTCCTGCTCCTGCGCACAGGGTTCCGGCGGCTGCGGCACGGGCACGGCCCGGCCGCGCACCGCCTCGGCGGCGGGCTCCTGTCCGGACAGGGCCTGCCACAGGGCCCCGAGGACGGCGACCAGCCCGCAGCCCCCCGCGTCGACCACCCCCGCCCGGCCCAGGACGGCCAGCTGCCCCGGGGTCTCGGCCAGGGCGGTGCGGGCACCGTCGTAGGCGGCGCGGGCCACGTCCACCGCGGTCCCGGCGGCGACCGCGGCCCCCTCACCGGCCCGGGCGGCGGCGGTGGCGACGGTGAGCATGGTGCCCTCCACCGGATGCGCGACGGCCTCGTAGGCCGATTCCGCGGCCCGGGTCAGCGCCTGGGCCAGCAGCCGGCCGGGCCCGCGTCCGGCGGGTTCGTCGCCGAGGACGTCGGCCACACCGCGCAGCAGCTGGGCCAGGATGGTGCCGGAGTTGCCGCGGGCCCCGAGGAGCGCTCCGTGCGCGTAGGCGCGTACGGCCTCGGAGAGGGAGGCCGGCACTGTGGCGTCGGCCACGCCGTCGGGGCGGCCCGGCGCGCCGTGGAGGGTCTCGGTCAGCGCGCGGTCGGCCGATTCGGCGGTCAGGTAGAGGTTGGTGCCGGTGTCGGCGTCGGCCACCGGGTAGACGTTGATCGCGTCGATGTCCTCGCGGGCCCGGCCCAGTGCGGCCACGGCCAGTGAGCTCCAGGTGCGCACCGCTTCGGCGTCGAGCTCGGCTGGGGGCTGCGGCTGGGGCTCGTGCGGCACCGGGCGTTCCTCCTTGTGCGGGCCAGGGTTCACCGCAGGGTAACGAAGGACCGCCCGGGCGTCCGGACCGCGGGGCGGGGGGCAGCGGCGGTCATGGTAGTTTTCTTGGACGGACGCAGTCGTTGTATGCTGCTCCGGTTGCCCGATGAGAGTCGGGCCAATCCCCCCGGCAAACCACTTCAGATCTCTGATTCCGGTGCGCCGGTTTCACTGTAAGTGCATCTGAAGTCTTTGGAGTGACCTGTGGCTGCCAACTGCGACGTTTGCGCCAAGGGGCCGAGCTTCGGCAACAGCATCTCCCACTCGCACCGCCGCACCTCGCGTCGCTGGAACCCGAACATCCAGCGCGTCCGTGCCGTGGTCAATGGGACGCCGAAGCGCCTCAACGCCTGCACCTCGTGCATCAAGGCCGGCAAGGTCTCGCGCTGACGCCTCCCGTCGTAGCGCAGCCCTTTCCGGTTGCCAAAAAGGCCGGTTCACCTCTGGTGAACCGGCCTTTTGCCTTGTCCGGCGGGGGTCAGCGGTACCGCCAGGCGTGATCCACCGGGCCGATGCCCCCGCCGAGCGCGAAGCCGGCGGCTATGGCCCCCGTGACGTACTCCTTGGCGGCCGTGACGGCCTCCGGGACGTCCAGTCCCTTCGCCAGGCCCGCCGCGACGGCGCTGGCGAGGGTGCAGCCCGTGCCGTGGGTGTGCCGGTTGTCGTGGCGCGGCGCCCGCAGCCACCGCTCCTCGGTCCCGTCGGTCAGCAGGTCCACGGCCTCGTCCCCGTGGGCCGCCAGGTGCCCGCCCTTGATGAGCACCCACTGCGGCCCGTACCCGAGGATCGCGTCGGCGGCCCGCCGCATGTCGTCCTCGGTCTCCACGGCCAGGCCCGTGAGCTGCGCCACCTCGTCGAGGTTCGGCGTGGCCACCGTGGCCCGCGGCAGCAGCTCCTTGCGTACGGCGTCCAGCGCGGAGGCGGCGAGCAGCGCGTCCCCGTGCTTGGAGACGCCCACGGGGTCCACGACGGCCGGGGCGGCGGTGGTGGCCAGCAGGGCGGCCACCGTCTCCACCAGGACGGCGGAGGAGAGCATGCCGGTCTTGACCGCCCGTACGCCGATGTCGTCCACCACGGCCCTGTACTGGGCCGTCACCGCTTCGGCGGGCAGCTCCCAGGTTCCGCGTACCCCGAGGGAGTTCTGCGCGGTCACGGCGGTCACGACGCTCATGCCGTGGACGCCGAGCGCCATCATGGTCTTCAGGTCGGCCTGGATGCCCGCGCCGCCGCCGGAGTCGGATCCGGCGACGGTCAGGCACAGCGGCGGGGCTCCGCTCACCGGGGGTTCTCCTCGGGGACCGGGTCGGCCCCGAAGTGGTCCCAGCCTCCGGTGCTGGCCCAGGGGGCGCCGTCCACCGTCACCTGGGGCAGGGCGGAGCGGTTCAGCACCTCGCCGATGACCTTCCAGCGGGCCGGCAGCTTCACGTCGGGCGGGAAGGTCGCCACGATCGCGTGGTCCTCTCCCCCGGTGAGCACCCACTGCAGCGGGTCCACACCGACGGCCTGCCCGATGTCGTGCATCTGCGTCGGGATGTCGACGGCCGCCGTGCGCAGGTCGATCCGCACCTTGCTGGCCTCGGCGATGTGGCCGAGGTCGGCGATCAGGCCGTCGCTGACGTCGGTCATGGCGGTGGCGCCCAGCCCGGCGGCCGCGGGGCCCGCGTGGTACGGCGGCTCGGGCCGCCGGTGGGCCTCGACGAAGGCCCGCGGGGAGCGGAAGCCGCGCGAGAGCACGGCGAAGCCCGCGGCGGACCAGCCCAGCCAGCCGGTGACGGCCACGACGTCCCCGGGCTGGGCGCCGGAGCGCAGGACGGGTTCGTGGTTGCGCAGGTCGCCGAGGGCGGTGATCGCCACGGTGATGGTGTCCCCGCGGACCACGTCGCCGCCGACCACGGCCGCGCCGGCGACCTGGCACTCGTCGCGGATGCCGTCCATCAGCTCGGTGGGCCAGGTGACCGGCAGCTCGGCCGGGACGACCAGGCCGAGCAGGAGCGCGGTCGGCACCGCGCCCATGGCGGCGATGTCGGCGAGGTTCTGCGCGGCGGCCTTGCGGCCGACGTCGTAGGCCGTGGACCAGTCGCGCCGGAAGTGCCGCCCCTCCAGCAGGATGTCCGTGCTGGCCACGACCCGGCGGTCGGGGGCCGACACCACCGCGGCGTCGTCGCCCGGTCCGAGCCGGACCGCCGGGGTGGTGGTGAGCCGTGAGGTGAGTTCACGAATGAGCCCGAACTCCCCCAGCTCGCCCACAGTGCCCTTCATCGCTGTGCCCCTTCTTGCCCAGTCCGCTTGCGGTCGCGAGCCGTCACAGCTCTGGGTACCGTCAACAGATACGTCAACTTCTGCTCTCCGTACGCCTCGCCGTGCGCGGCGCCTCGCCCAGGGGTCTCCCCGCGGCGCGCGGCGACGCGGTACCGTGGCGTCCCTTCTTCCCCCGGCCCTGTCCATCGTGTGGGGTCCACCCGAAGATTAGGGGAAATGATCCTCGTGGCCGCCCTGGAGGTTCCGTGGTACAGGCGTACATCCTTATCCAGACCGAGGTGGGCAAGGCGTCGTTCGTCGCCGAGTCCATCGGGCAGATCCCGGGGGTGATCCAGGCCGAGGACGTGACGGGCCCGTACGACGTGATCGTGCGCGCCCAGGCCGACACCGTGGACGAGCTCGGCCGCATGGTCGTCGCCAAGGTCCAGCAGGTGGAGGGGATCACCCGCACCTTGACCTGCCCGGTGGTCCATCTGTAGCCCCCGTCTACTCTTGGCCGGTGATGTCCCTCCACCGCCGGCCCCTGCGTCTGCTGGCCATGCCCACCGCGATGGCCGTTGCGGCCCTCGCGGGCTGTACCCCGGGCGGTTCCCAGGCCCGGGTGGACCCTCCGCCCACGCCGCCCGCCGACGTCGCGGGGCTCTGTGCAGCACTGCACGGGGAGCTCCCGGAGACGGTGGCCGGCCTGGCGCGGACCCCTACCGCACCGGAGTCCGATCTGACGGCCGCGTGGGGCGGCTCGGCGATCGTACTGCGGTGCGGTATCCCCAAGCCCCCCGAGATGACGGATCCGGAGCAGGACGGCGTTCAGGTCGACGACGTGTCCTGGCTGCTGCAGAAGACCGGTGACGGGGGGTTCCGGTTCATCACGGGGATGCGGGTGGCGTACACGGAGGTCCTGGTCGACGAGGAGCATGCCACGGATGCGGGGATGCTGGTCGGGCTGTCCGCCGCGATCGCCCGGACCGTGCCGGAAGGCATCTCCTCGTACTGAACCCACAGCGACCGCCCGCCGGGAATCCCGGCGGGCGGTCGGCCGTGGGTACGTCGTGTGCCGGAGGACCGGCTCTCGCTAGCGCAGCCCGGTGGAGCGGCGCAGCGCCGCCTGGATGAGGCGGTCCACCAGCTCGGGGTACTCGATGCCCGTCTCCTGCCACATGCGCGGGTACATGGAGATCGGCGTGAAGCCCGGCATGGTGTTGATCTCGTTGATCACGAAGGTGCCGTCCTCCGTGAGGAAGAAGTCGGCGCGCACCAGGCCCTCGCAGGAGGCCGCGTCGAAGGCCTCGATCGCGAGCTTCTGCACCTCGGCGGTCTGCTCCGGGGTGAGCGGGGCGGGCACGATCCCGGAAGCGGAGTCGATGTACTTCGCCTCGAAGTCGTAGAAGTCGTGGCTGGATACCGGCGGGATCTCGGCGGGCGCGCTCGCGCGCGGGCCGTCCTCGAACTCCAGGACCCCGCACTCGATCTCGCGGCCGCGCAGCAGCGCCTCCACGATGATCTTCGGGTCGTGGCGGCGGGCCTCCTCGACGGCGGCGTCCAGGCCGGACACGTCGTCCACCTTGGTGATGCCGATGGAGGAACCGGCGCGGGCGGGCTTGATGAACAGCGGCCAGCCGTGCTCGGCGGCGAAGTCCAGGATCCTGCCCCGGGCGGCGTCCCGGTCGGCTTCCCATTCGCGGGGGCGGACGGTCACGTACGGGCCGACGCGCAGCCCGAAGGAGGTGAACACCCGCTTCATGTAGTCCTTGTCCTGGCCGACGGCCGAGGCGAGGACGCCCGAGCCGACGTACGGGATGCCGGAGAGCTCCAGGAAGCCCTGCAGGGTGCCGTCCTCGCCGTAGGGGCCGTGGAGCACGGGGAAGACGACGTCGACCTCGCCCAGGGCCTTGGGGACGGCGCCCGGCTCGGTGTAGACGACCTCGCGGTTGGCGGGGTCGACCGACAGCACGACGGAGCCCTCCTCGGAGTCCGCCAGCTGCCCGACGTCCGGCAGCCGGCGGTCGAGGATGGCCATCCGCGCGGGCTCGTCGGCGGTCAGCGCCCACCGGCCGTCCGTGGTGATGCCGATGGGCAGCACCTCGTACTTGGAGCGGTCGATGGAGCGCAGCACGGCGCCCGCGGTGACGACCGAGATGGCGTGTTCCGAGCTGCGGCCGCCGAACACGACGGCCACGCGGGGCTTGCGGCCCTGCTGCTCAGGGGTCTGGGGGAGGTTCTCGCTGCTCATATCGCCACGAGAGTACCCGCTCAGACGTCCGGATCGGAGTCAGTGCCGTTCCGGTTTGGCGCTGCGCCCCATCAGTTCCTTGAGCGCGACCAGGGTGGGCTTGCCGTGGTGGACGATGTCCACCACCGTGTCGGTGATAGGCATGTCGACCCCGTGGCGCCGGGCCAGATCCGCCACCGACTGGCAGGACTTGACCCCTTCGGCGGTCTGCTTGGTGACCGCGATGGTCTCCTCCAGGGTCATGCCCCGGCCGAGGTTGGTGCCGAAGGTGTGGTTCCGGGAGAGCGGTGAGGAGCAGGTGGCGACGAGGTCGCCGAGGCCCGCGAGACCGGAGAAGGTGAGCGGGTCGGCGCCCATCGCCACGCCCAGCCGGGTCGCTTCGGCGAGCCCGCGGGTGATGAGGGAGCCCTTGGTGTTGTCGCCCAGCCCCATGCCGTCCGCGATGCCGACGGCGAGCCCGATGACGTTCTTGACCGCGCCGCCGAGTTCGCAGCCGATGACGTCGGTGCTCGTGTACGGGCGGAAGTACGGGGTGTGGCAGGCGGCCTGGAGGCGCCGGGCCAGGTCCTCGTCCACGCAGGCGACCACGGAGGCGGCGGGCTGCCGGGCGGCGATCTCGCGGGCCAGGTTGGGGCCGGTGACGACGGCGACGCGCTCGGCGGGGACCTTGGCCACCTCCTCGATGACCTCGCTCATCCGCTTGGCGGTGCCGAGTTCGATGCCCTTCATCAGGGAGACGAGCACGGTGTCGGGGGCCAGCAGGGGCGCCCAGGCGGCGAGGTTGCCGCGCAGGGTCTGGGAGGGGACGGCGAGGACCGTGAAGTCGGCGCCGGCCGCGGCCTCTGCCGGGTCGGTGGTGGCGCGGATGCCCGCCGGCAGTTCGACGTCGGGGAAGTAGTCCGGGTTCGTCCGCCCGGTGTTGATGGCGTCCACCAGCTCCTGGCGGCGGCCCCAGAGGGTCACCTCGCAGCCGGCGTCGGCCAGCACGATGGCGAAGGCCGTGCCCCACGAGCCGGTTCCGAAGACGGTGGCCTTGACGGCGCGTGTCACTTCTTGCCCTCCCCTGCGGCCTTGCGCCGCTGCTGCTCCCTGGCCTTGCGATGGTCGTACGGCTGCGCGGGCGCGGTCTCGCCCCGCACTTCCTCCAGCAGCCCGGTGATGGCCGCCATGATGACCTCGGTGGCCTCCCTGAGGACCTCCGGGGTGGGTTCCCGGTCGTAGAAGGCCGAGAGGTCCACCGGCGGTCCGGCGAGCACCTGGAGGGTCTTGCGCGGGAAGAGCCGGAGCTTGTCCTGCTTGGCGTAGGGCGGCATCGCGAGGTTCGCGCCCCACTGGGCCACCGGGACGACCGGGGCCCGGGTGATCAGCGCGACGCGGGCGGCGCCGGTCTTGCCCGCCATCGGCCACATGTCCGGGTCACGGGTGAGGGTGCCTTCCGGGTAGAAGGCCACGCATTCGCCCCGCCCGATCGCCTCCACCGCGGCCCGGAATGCGTCCAGGGCGTTGGTGCTCTCCCGGTAGACCGGGATCTGTCCGGATCCGTGCAGGATCGCTCCGACAATGGGGACCTTGAAGAGGGCGGCCTTCGCGAGCAATCGGGGCACCCGGCCGGTGTTGTACTGGAAGTGCGCGTAGGAGAGCGGGTCCAGATACGAGTTGTGATTGACGGCGGTGATAAAGCCGCCCTCGGCCGGAATGTGCTCCATTCCCCGCCAGTCCCGCTTGAAGAGCACTACCAGCGGCGGTTTCGCGATGACCGCCGCGAGGCGGTACCAGAAGCCGATTCTGCGGCGGGACACTCGGACACCTTCCTCTAGGACCGGTGCGCGGCTTGGGCACCTCCTCGGCCGGACAAGTCTCGCTTGAGGCCCGGTCTCTGTCGAGGACACCGTACGCCCCGCTCAGGACACCGGGCCCCCGGGCGGCCCGGCCGGAGGCGACAATGGGCCGACACATGACCGGGCCATGACCTGACCATGGCACAAGGCCGTGCCGGAGCGCGGTGGAGGGAAGGGGAGGGCCACGAACGCCGTCTGGACCCTGGTGGTCCCGCTGAAGCCGCTGGCGATGGCCAAGAGCCGCCTCGCCGCTGCCGTCGGCGCGTCCCGTCCGGGGCTCGCCCTGGCCTTCGCGCAGGACACCGTGGCAGGGGCTCTGGCCTGCGCGGCGGTCGCGGATGTGGTGGTCGTCACGGACGACGCCGTGGCGCGGGCGGAACTGTCCCGGCTGGGGGCACGGATCGTCCCGGACGCCCCGGGGGCGGGGCTCAACGCGGCGGTGGCCCACGGGGCGCGGACGGTGCGCGCTGTCCGGCCCGCCTCGGCGGTGGCCGCGATGAACGCGGATCTGCCCGCCCTGCGGCCGACGGAATTGCAACGGGTGCTCGAAAACGCCGCGGCATTTCCCCGGGCATTTCTGACGGATGCCGCCGGAATCGGGACGACGTTGCTTTCCGCCGCTCCGGATGCCGAATTGACACCCTCGTTCGGCGGGCCCTCCCGGGCCCGGCATTCCGCCTCGGGGGCGGTGGAAATCGTCCTGTCGGGCGTCGACAGCGTGCGCCAGGACGTGGACACGGCGACGGACCTGCGGACGGCGCTCTCCCTCGGGGTGGGCCTTCACACGGCCCGATACAGTGCCGGTATGCAGGCGACCGCGTACACGTACGACTCCCAGACCCGCAGCGGCAGTGTGCTGCTGGACGACGGCACCCCGGTGTCCTTCGGGGCCCCGGCCTTCGACGCGGGCGGCCTGCGGCTGCTGCGCCCGGGGCAGCGGGTGCGGATCGAGACGGACGGCGCGGGCGCGGACCTGCGCATCACCCTGGTCACGCTGCAGACCTTCTGATCCGCCGGGCCCTTCGCACCCGCCTCGAGCTTCGAGAACAGCACCGCGGGCCGGCTTCCCAGCAGTGAGGGAAGCCGGCCCGGCGTGTGTGACTCGTGCCCTACTTCTTGCGGGCGGTGGTCTTCTTCGCGGTGGCCTTGCGCGTCGCCGTCTTCTTGGCGGGCGCCTTCGTCGCAGCGGTGGCCTTCTTGGCCGCCGGGGCGGTCTTCTTGGCGGTGGCGGTGGTCTTCTTCGCCGCCGGCGTCGCCTTCTTCGCCGTGGCGGTGGTCTTCTTCGCCGTCGCCGTCGCCGTCGCCTTCTTCGCCGTGGCCGTGCTCTTCACGGCGGCCTTCTTGGCGGTGGCGGTGGTCTTCTTGGCCGTGGTCTTCTTCGCGACGGTGGTCTTCGCCGCCGCCTTCTTGGCGGTGGTGGCCTTCTTGGCCGCGGCCTTCTTGACCGTCGCCGAAGCACCACCGGTGAGGCTGCCCTTGGGCGCCTTCTTCACCGAGACCTCGCCGCCCTTGGGCAGCTTCTTGGTGCCGCTGACCAGGTCCTTGAAGCCCTGGCCCGCACGGAAACGGGGAACCGAGGTCTTCTTGACCCGGACGCGCTCACCCGTCTGCGGGTTGCGGGCGTAGCGGGCCGGACGGTCGACCTTCTCGAACGAGCCGAAGCCCGTGACCGAGACCCGGTCGCCCGCGACGGTAGCGCGGACGATCGCGTCCAGTACCGCGTCGACAGCGTCCGCGGCCTGCTGGCGGCCGCCCAGCTTGTCGGCAATCGCTTCTACGAGCTGCGCCTTGTTCAACGTCTTCCCCTTCGGAGACTTCGCCAGAACGAATGTGTTCAAGCTTATTTCGCACGTTAGGCGGATATATACCGCAAATCAAACACGAAACGGGCTAATCACCCTAGTGCCGCAACGCCGGAGGCCGTTACGGAGTTCCTTCGCATCAGTCGCCTTCAGGGAATCGACCCTCGTCGAGGTCCTTCATCAACCTGTCCAGGCGCCTTACCGCATCGGCGAGATCATGCTTCGCCGCGGCCGTGGCGACCAACAGCTTCCGGGACAGCGCCATCCTTACGCCCTCCGGGACTTGCAGTGAGCGCACCCGTGTGTGTGCTTCTTTCAGCCGGTCCGCGACGAGTTCGTAGAGCTCGAGTTGACTGTCGCGTTCCATGCACAGATTGTGCCATCTGGGGCGAGTTGTCGCCTCACGGGGCCTCAACAAACGCCTGTGCCCCCCGCCGGAAGGCGAGGGGCACAGTGTTGCCTATGTGATCACCCGAAGGCGAATAAGCGCTGATCAGGCCGGAATCAGACCCTAATCGTGCGCGGCTTGAAGGCCGGGCGGACGCTTTCGTAGGTCGCGATGTCCGCTTCGTTCTGAAGGGTGAGCGAGATGTCGTCCAGCCCCTCCAGCAGACGCCAGCGGGCGTTGTCGTCGAGTTCGAACTCCGCCTCGACGCCCTCCGCGCGCACCTGGCGGTCGACCAGGTCGACGGTGATCTCGGCGGTGGGGTCGGCCTCGGTCAGCTGCCACAGCCGCTCGACGGTCTCCTGCGGCAGGACGACGGTCAGCAGGCCGTTCTTCAGCGAGTTCCCGCGGAAGATGTCGGCGAAGCGGGAGGAGATGACCGTCTTGAAGCCGAAGTTCTGCAGGGCCCAGACGGCGTGCTCGCGCGAGGAACCGGTGCCGAAGTCGGGGCCGGCCACCAGCACGGTGGCGCCCGCGCGCTCCGGACGGTTCGTGATGAACTCCGGGTCCTTGCGCCAGGCCTCGAACAGCCCGTCCTCGAACCCGTCGCGGGTGATCTTCTTCAGCCAGTGGGCCGGGATGATCTGGTCGGTGTCGACGTTGCTGCGGCGCAGCGGGACGGCCCGGCCGGTGTGGGTGGTGAAGGCTTCCATGGTTCAGACTCCGGCGGTCGCGGGGGCTTCGGACAGGTCGGCGGGCGAGGCCAGATGGCCCAGTACCGCGGTGGCGGCGGCCACCTGCGGGGAGACCAGGTGGGTCCGTCCGCCCTTGCCCTGCCGGCCCTCGAAGTTGCGGTTGGAGGTGGACGCGGAGCGCTCACCGGGCGCCAGTTGGTCGGGGTTCATGCCCAGGCACATCGAGCAGCCCGCGTGCCGCCATTCGGCGCCGGCCTCCTTGAAGACCTTGTCCAGGCCCTCTTCCACGGCCTGCAGGGCCACCCGGACCGAGCCGGGGACGACCAGCATCCGTACGCCGTCGGCGACTTTGCGGCCCTCGATGATCCCGGCGACGGCGCGCAGGTCCTCGATGCGGCCGTTGGTGCAGGAACCTACGAAGACGGTGTCGACCTTGATGTCGCGCAGCGGCTGCCCGGCGGTCAACCCCATGTACTCCAGGGCCTTTTCGGCGGCGTGGCGCTCCGAAGCGTCCTCGTACGAAGCCGGGTCGGGGACAGCGGCCGACAGCGGCGCGCCCTGGCCCGGGTTGGTGCCCCAGGTGACGAACGGGGACAGCGTGGTGCCGTCGATGACGACCTCGGCGTCGAAGACCGCGTCGTCGTCGGTGCGCAGGGTCTGCCAGTACTCGACCGCCGCGTCCCAGTCGGCGCCCACGGGGGCGTGGTCGCGGCCCTTCAGGTACTCGAAGGTGGTCCGGTCGGGGGCGATCATGCCCGCCCGCGCACCGGCCTCGATCGACATGTTGCAGATGGTCATGCGGGCTTCCATCGAGAGGTTGTCGATGGCCTCGCCGCGGTACTCCAGGATGTAGCCCTGGCCGCCGCCGGTGCCGATCCTGGCGATGATGGCCAGGATCAGGTCCTTGGCGGTGACGCCCTCGGCCAGCGCGCCGGTGACGGTGATCGCCATCGTCTTGGGGCGGGCCAGCGGCAGCGTCTGGGTGGCCAGCACGTGCTCGACCTGGCTGGTGCCGATGCCGAAGGCGAGCGCACCGAAGGCGCCGTGCGTGGAGGTGTGGGAGTCACCGCAGACCACGGTGGTGCCGGGCTGGGTCAGGCCCAGCTGCGGGCCCACGACGTGGACGACGCCCTGCTCGACGTCGCCCAGCGAGTGCAGGCGCACACCGAACTCGGCGCAGTTCTTGCGCAGCGTCTCCAGCTGGGCCCGGGAGACCGGGTCCGCGATCGGCTTGTCGATGTCGAGGGTGGGGGTGTTGTGGTCCTCGGTCGCGATGGTGAGGTCGAGGCGTCGGACCTTGCGGCCGGCCTGGCGCAGGCCCTCGAAGGCCTGCGGGCTGGTCACCTCGTGCAGCAGGTGCAGATCGATGAAGAGGAGGTCGGGCTCGCCTTCGGCGCGCCGGACGACATGGTCGTCCCAGACCTTCTCCGCGAGTGTCCTACCCATCGCTTTCCCTCCGGCCGGCCGGTTGTGCCGGCGCTTCATAGAGATCTGGTGCGCCTGATCGCCCGTACCCCACGTTCCGGACGACGGCTCGGACCCAGTGGTTCGTGGACCCGCACATACAGACTCGCTCGTTCTTGGAAAATTTGAACTTGCGTTTCACAGTGTGAGACGTGAATATCGTTTCATGGACAACTCTAGCGGCGTCGGCGTTCTCGACAAGGCAGCTCTGGTATTGAGCGCACTGGAGTCCGGTCCGGCCACCCTCGCCGGGCTGGTCGCGGCGACAGGGCTCGCACGACCCACGGCGCATCGCCTTGCCGTGGCTTTGGAACACCACCGGATGGTGGCGAGGGACATGCAGGGCCGGTTCATCCTCGGCCCGCGGCTGGCGGAGCTCGCCGCCGCGGCCGGCGAGGACCGCCTGCTGGCCACGGCGGGACCGGTACTCACCCACCTCCGCGACGTGACGGGCGAGAGCGCGCAGCTCTACCGCCGTCAGGGAGACATGCGCATCTGCGTGGCCGCCGCGGAGCGGCTGTCGGGCCTGCGGGACACCGTCCCGGTGGGCTCGACGCTCCCGATGAAGGCCGGCTCGGCGGCGCAGATCCTGATGGCCTGGGAGGAGCCCGAGCGGCTCCACCGCGGCCTCCAGGGCGCGCGCTTCACGGCGACGGCGCTCTCAGGCGTACGCCGCCGGGGCTGGGCCCAGTCGATCGGCGAGCGGGAGCCCGGTGTGGCCTCCGTCTCCGCGCCGGTGCGCGGGCCCTCGAACCGCGTGGTGGCCTCCGTATCGGTGTCCGGCCCGATCGAGCGTCTGACCCGCCACCCGGGCCGGATGCACGCCCAGGCCGTCATCGACGCGGCCGCGCGTCTGACGGAGGCCCTGCGCCGCTCCGGCTGAGCGCCTCCCGCTCGGCCCTTTCCCCCTCTCACCCCCGGGCCCGGGGGCGCGTACGACGCCGCACACGTCCGAACACGCGCCGCCGGGCCCGTACTTGTGCGCGCGCCGGCAACCGGCCGGAAACGGCGAAGAGGCCCTCCGCGATGATCGCGGAGGGCCTCTTCGATGCGTACCCCCGACCGGATTCGAACCGGCGCTACCGCCTTGAGAGGGCGGCGTGCTAGGCCGCTACACAACGGGGGCCAGCTGGTGCTGCTGTTACTGCGCTGGGCTACCAGGACTCGAACCTAGAATAAGGGAACCAGAAACCCTCGTGTTGCCAATTACACTATAGCCCAAAGTGGTCTAGACCAGACCAACAGTACCCCCGACCGGATTCGAACCGGCGCTACCGCCTTGAGAGGGCGGCGTGCTAGGCCGCTACACAACGGGGGCCCTAGCGATCCTGCATCAAGACGTCCGGGTGCGACCCTGGAGATCTCGCGGGAAGGATCTGTACCCCCGACCGGATTCGAACCGGCGCTACCGCCTTGAGAGGGCGGCGTGCTAGGCCGCTACACAACGGGGGCAAAGCACTGCGTTACTGCTGCACTGCGCTGGGGTACCAGGACTCGAACCTAGAATAAGGGAACCAGAAACCCTCGTGTTGCCAATTACACTATACCCCACCAAAAGTCAACCCCTTGAGGGGCTTTCCTTTTTTTGGTGGCGCCTCCGTCCGGCCTTTCGGCCCGCTCCGGCGGCGCAGAAAGAACATTACCGGATGCCTGACCGTGCTCCAAAACGGGTATCTCCGGCCAGCAGCTCCGGCAGTCCCGCGAGCCCGGTGATCCGGTGCACCCCTTCGGGCCCGGGCCCCCGCTGCCCTGCGCGGTCGAGCCAGACCGCCACCAGCCCGGCGTCACGGGCCCCGCGCGCGTCGATCTCCGGCTGGTCCCCCACGTACGCCACCTCACCGGGCGGCAGTCCGAGCGCCTCGCACGCCGCGAGGAAGGACGCCGCATCGGGCTTGCTGACGCCCAGCTCGGCGGCGCACAGGAGCACCTCGAAGCGCTCCCGCAGACCGAGGCGGCGCAGCTTGGGGTCCTGGTTCGCGACGCTGGAGTTGGAGAGCACCCCGTGCCGGTGCGTGGCCGCGAGGGCGTCCAGTACGGGCAGCACGTCGGGGAAGAGGGCCCAGGCGGCCTGGTAGTGCTCGACGTAGCGGCCGAACCAGAGGTCGGCCTCGGCGTCGGTCATCCCCGGTGCGTCCAGGAAGTCCCGCACCCGGTCCCGGCGCTGCCCCTGGAAGGTGGTCCCGCCGGCGGCGAAGCGCTGCCAGTGGCGGTCGGTGGTCCCGCGCCAGACCGCGAGCGCCCGCTCCGGCGTCCCGTAGCGCTCCAGCAGGTGCTCCGCCTCCAGCTGCCGTGCGAGTCCGGCGGAATCCGCCCCCGTGTAGTCGAAGAGGGTGTCGTCGATGTTCCACAGCACGGCGCGGATCGGCATACGGCCGAGCCTACGCCGGGGGCACCTGCGCCGTGGGCACGACGAGGAAGTCCGTCACGAAACAGGTGACCCGGCCCCCGGCGTCGCGCCCGACCCAGGTCGGGTAGCAGCCGTCGCCCCAGCCGGAGGTGAAGCCGGCGAGGGTGTGACCGTCCTGCCCCTCGGCCAGGAAGACCCCCGGGCCGTCGCCCACCGCCTCCATGGCGGCCCACACGGGCCCCTCCTCGTCGTCGGTGCCGGGGAACGAGCCGTCGGCGCAGGCGTCGTAGAAGCAGCCGGTGCCGGCGTCCACGCCGTAGCCGTAGAACTCGTCCTCGCCGAGGACGGCGGGATCCTGGCCCTCGTCCACGGCCATCTCCCAGCTCGCGGCCGGCGCGTCCCGGATCACCAGGCGCGCGGCTGCGACCCGGGTGTGCGGCAGGGCGTCCTGCGGCGCGCCGGGGCGCACCAGTGTGGCGATGGCGGCCTCGGCCCGGTAGCGGCCCGGATCCACCGTCACGCCGAAGGGCTCCATGTCGCCCGTCCCGAGGTACACGAAGGGGTCGCAGGCGACGACCCGGCCGGTGGGCAGGGTCACGTCGCCGATGACGACCGGGGCGAGGGTCCCCGTCATGCCGTCCTCGTAGGCGAAGGCGGCACCCGGGGTGAAGTGCCAGGAGTAGTCGGGAGGGGTCATGGGCACGGCGGGCTCCGGAGTGCGGGAGGGGGCGGGTGATCGTCTCCGGGACTGTAGGGGGTGCCTGTGACAACGCCGCAGGGGGTGGCGGCCGGGGGTCCGGCCGCCACCCCCTGCGGGAGTGCGGGAGAAGGCTACGCGGCGAGCTTGGCCAGGGCCGCGTCGATACGGGCCAGGGACTTCTCCGCGCCCAGGATCTGCAGGGACTCGAAGAGCGGCAGGCCCACGGTGCGCCCGGTGACGGCGACGCGGACGGGCGCCTGAGCCTTGCCGAGCTTGAGCCCGTGGGCCTCGCCGGCGGTCAGGACGGCCTGCTTGAGGGACTCGGGGTCGTTCCAGTCGGCGGCGGCGAGGTTCTCGCGCGCGGTCGTCAGGAGGGCCGCCGGGTCGCCCTTCATGGCCTTGTCCCAGGAGGGCTGGTCCTCGACCGGCTCCTTGCGGAACAGGAAGTCGACGTTGGCCGTGATGTCCGACAGAACGGTCACCCGGGTCTGGGCGTACGGCGCGATGGCCGCCCAGGCCTCGGCGTCGAAGTCCTCGGGCTCCCAGTTGGCGTGCGGGGCGCGGAGCCAGGGGGTGCAGGCGTCCGCGAAGGCCTTCGGGTCCAGCAGGCGGATGTGGTCCCCGTTGATCGACTCAGCCTTCTTGAGGTCGAAGCGCGCCGGGTTGGCGTTGACGTCCGGGATGTCGAACTTCGCGACCATCTCCTCGACGGAGAAGATGTCCTGGTCCTTGGAGAAGGACCAGCCCAGGAGCGAGAGGTAGTTCAGCAGGCCCTCGGGCAGGAAGCCGCGGTCGCGGTAGAGGTTGAGCGAGGCCTCGGGGTCGCGCTTGGAGAGCTTCTTGTTGCCCTCGCCCATGACGTAGGGCAGGTGGCCGAACTCCGGGATCGCCTTGGCCACGCCCAGCTCGATCAGCGCCTTGTAGAGGGCGATCTGGCGGGGGGTGGAGGAGAGCAGGTCCTCGCCGCGCAGGACGTGGGTGATCTCCATCAGCGCGTCGTCGACCGGGTTGACCAGCGTGTACAGCGGGGCGCCGTTGGCCCGGAGGATGCCGAAGTCCGGCACGTTCTCGGGGGTGAAGGACAGCTCGCCGCGGACCAGGTCCGTGAAGGTGATGGTCTCGTCGGGCATCCGGAAGCGGACGATCGAGGCGCGGTGCTCGCCCTGGTACGCCTCCACCTGCACGGTGGTGAGCTCGCGGCAGTGGCCGTCGTAGCCGGAAGGCTTGCCGGCGGCGCGGGCGGCCGCGCGGCGGGCGTCCAGCTCCTCGGTGGTGCAGTAGCAGTGGTACGCGTAGCCGCCGTCGAGCAGCTTCTTCGCGACGTCCGCGTAGATGTCCATGCGCTCGGACTGGCGGTACGGGGCGTGCGGGCCGCCCACCTCGGGGCCCTCGTCCCAGGTGAAGCCGAGCCAGCGCAGCGAGTCGAGCAGCTGCTGGTACGACTCCTCGGAGTCGCGGGCCGCGTCGGTGTCCTCGATGCGGAAGACGAACGTACCGCCGTGGTGGCGGGCGAACGCCCAGTTGAAGAGGGCGGTGCGGACCAGGCCCACGTGGGGGTTGCCGGTCGGGGAGGGACAGAAACGTACGCGGGGGGTCGCGTTAGCCACGCTTGATCACCTTGTTGGTGAGAGTGCCGATGCCTTCGATGGTGACGGCGACCTCGTCGCCGACGTTCAGGGGGCCGACTCCGGCCGGGGTCCCCGTGAGGATGACGTCGCCCGGGAGCAGCGTCATGGCCTCCGTGATGTGGACGATCAGGTCCTCGACGGAGCGGACCATGTCGCTGGTGCTGCCGAGCTGTCGCTGTTCGCCGTTGACCGTGCACTGGACGGCCAGGCCCGCGGCGATCGCCGCCGTGTCGAGGCCGGTCTCGATCCAGGGGCCGAGGGGGCAGGCGCTGTCGAATCCCTTGGCGCGGGCCCATTGCTTCTCCCGCTGCTGGACGTCGCGCGCGGTGACGTCGTTGGCGCAGGTGTAGCCGAGGATGACGTCACCGACGCGTTCCCGGGGCACCTCGCGGCACATGCGGCCGATGACCACGGCTAGCTCCGCCTCGTGGTGGACCTCCTGGGAGAAGGAGGGGTAGGCGATCGGGTCGCCCGGGCCGACCACCGAGGTGGAGGGCTTGAAGAAGGTGATCGGCGCCTCGGGTACCTCGTTGCCCAGCTCTGCCGCGTGCTCCGCGTAGTTGCGGCCGATGGCCACGACCTTGTTCGGGAGCACGGGCGGCAGCAGCCGGACCTTGCTGAGCGGGACCTTCGTACCGGAGAGCTCGAAGTCCGCGAACGGAATGCCCTTGATGATGTCGAGGACGAGCTCGTCGGGAGCGGAGCCCTCCACCGCGCCGAAGGCGACATTGCCGTCGATCGAGAACCTGGCGATGCGCACGTGTTGCGTCTGCCCCTCTGTATGTCCGCTGGCTGGAGTCTGCGGTCCCCAGGCTAACGCGGCGGGCAGGGACGCTTCGCGTTCCTGTGCTCCGTGCCTACTGCGCGGCGGTGACCGGCGCGTCCATGAGGATCGTGCGGCGCGGGTTCGCGGTCTGGGTCGGCAGCTCGACGGCGTGCTCCGGGGCCAGGGGCGCCTGCAGCTCCTCGGCGTCCTTGAGGTGGGCGAGGGTGGTGCGGCGGGGGTTGGCTATGTTGCGGAACAGCGGCCGCGTGGTCTTCGCGTTCATCGGAGTTTCGGACCCTCGGTCTGTCGTGTGGGCGTCGGTTGTCGCATGCGCCAACCCTTCAAGAGGCAAGGCTAAACATCTGAATCCCCCGCAGAACCGGGAAGTAATGGCCACAGCTGTGTGAGTTTGCTCACCCGTGACCAGGCATTACCGGCATAACGGACAGTCAATTCCACTCCCAGAAACGGACATTGCGCCACTGAATGCGCCATTCCGCTCCTGATCATCTCGACTGGGACACCTCGCCAACAGCGCTGTTTGGTCGGCGTAAGTCCGGTTCATCCCGAAAGAGGGAGTACATCGCGTAGCCCTCCTGTCACCAGCCGTCACCGACTCTCCGGGCCGACACCCGCACCTTGTTGGAGATCCTCCACTGTGCTGGAATTCGCGGGACCGCCGCGGGAATCAGCCGGCGCGCAGGTGGCGCGACTCAGCGCCGAGCGCGGTGGCAAGGAGAGGGAGACGCGCCGGTCACCGACGACCACCATGGGGCCGTCAGTGCCCCACGACTCGACACCGTCCCACCGGTCGCCCGGCGGGACGCCTGGTCCAGAGGTTGCGACGCTAGTGCAGGGACGATTCAAGAGGGATGGCAAGGGGTCTCCCCAGGCCCGCCAGGGCCGTGGGGAAGCTGCGGCGGAGCAGGAGCCGCGCGGCGGGACCGACCGTGGCGCCTCGCCCCAGCACGCCCAGAACCGCGGGCCGGCTGTCGCAGGAGCACGCCCCGACGCCTCCGCCTCGGTGAAGGCGAAGGGCCGCGGGAAGTCCGGCAAGGACAGGGCCAAGGCGAAGGACAGCGGGCCCGCCCCACAGGACGTGGCGATACCCAAGGCCCCCAGCGGGCCCGGCTCTCGCCTCGCCATGCAGAACTGGCGCATCAGCACGCGACTGGTGTCGCTGCTGACCCTGCCGGTCGTCGCCGCCACCACGCTCGGTGGCTTCCGCATCAACGACTCGCTCAATGACATCTCCCAGCTGGAGCACATGCAGCTGCTGACGACGATGACCCGGCAGGCCACCAACCTGGCCGCCGCGCTCCAGGAGGAGCGGGACAAGTCCGCCGGTCCGCTGTCGGTGACCCCGGGCAAGTCCAACAGCATCGTCGACGGCGTCCGCGAGACGACCGACTCCGCGGCCAAGGCGTTCAACGCCGCGACCGACAAGGTCGACAGCGCGCAGGACAAGGACGAGACCCTCAAGTCGATCCGCAACAACATCCTGCAGATCGGCCGCCAGCTCACCGGTATCGACGACATCCGCAAGAAGGCGTACGTCAACGGCGCCCAGCAGACCGTCACCGAGTACAACGCCCTGATCGTCTCGCTGCTCTCGCTCTCCCAGGACATGGCGCAGGCCACCTCCAGCCCGGAGATGATCAAGCGTACGCGCGCCCTGGCGGCCTTCTCCTCCGCCAAGGAGTACGCCTCCATCCAGCGTGCGATCATCGCCGCCTCCCTCCCCGACAGCAGTGAGCGGCAGGGCAAGCTGCTGGAGAACGACCGGCTCTTCGCCCTCTCCGCGCTCCGCGGCGAGAGCCAGTCGAAGAAGACCTTCGAACTCGTCTACCAGGGCAAGCCCGAGGAGCTCCTCGCCGCGCTCGGCGACGGCAACACGGAGATCGGCAGCGCCGACCACTACGCCCGCCGCGTCCTGAGCACCGAGGGCCAGTTCGCCAAGGAGAAGAACCGGTCCTGGATGGACTGGTACGACGCCGACGACACCAAGCTCCAGGCGATGAAGGTCATCGAGCTGACCCTGCTCGAGGACATGGAGCAGAAGGCCCGCGAGCTCAAGAACGAGTCGCAGCAGGACGCCATCATCAACGGTGCCCTGATCCTCCTCGTCCTCGGTGTCTCCCTCGTCGGCGCCTTCGTCATGGCCCGCTCGATGATCCGCTCGCTGCGCCGTCTGCAGGACACCGCGACGCGCGTGGCCCAGGACCGGCTCCCCGAGCTCGTCAAGCAGCTGTCCGAGTCCGACCCGCAGGACGTCGACACCTCCGTGGAGTCGGTCGGCGTGCACACCCGGGACGAGATCGGCCAGGTGGCGGCGGCCTTCGACGACGTGCACCGCGAGGCCGTCCGCCTCGCCGCCGAGCAGGCCCTCCTGCGAGGCAACGTCAACGCGATGTTCACCAACCTCTCGCGCCGCTCGCAGGGCCTCATCCAGCGCCAGCTCTCGCTCATCTCCGAGCTGGAGTCGCGCGAGGCCGACCCGGACCAGCTGTCCTCGCTCTTCAAGCTCGACCACCTCGCGACCCGCATGCGCCGTAACGGCGAAAACCTCCTCGTCCTCGCGGGCGAGGAGCCGGGCCGCCGGTGGACCCGCCCCGTCCCGCTCGTCGACGTGCTCCGCGCCGCGGCGTCCGAGGTGGAGCAGTACGAGCGCATCGAACTCTCCTCGGTGCCCGGCACCGACGTCGCCGGCCGCGTCGTCAACGACCTCGTGCACCTCCTCGCCGAGCTGCTGGAGAACGCCACCTCGTTCTCCTCCCCGCAGACCAAGGTCAAGGTCACCGGTCACGCGCTGCCCGACGGCCGCGTGCTCGTGGAGATCCACGACACCGGCATCGGCCTCTCCCCCGAGGACCTCGCCGCGATCAACGAGCGGCTCGCCTCGCCGCCGACCGTGGACGTCTCCGTCTCCCGCCGCATGGGCCTGTTCGTGGTCGGCCGCCTGTCCCTGCGACACGGCATCCGGATCCAGCTGCGCCCCTCCGACTCGGGCGGTACGACCGCCCTCGTCATGCTGCCGGTGGACGTGGCCCAGGGCGGCAAGAAGCCGGGCGGCATGCCCGGCCAGGGCGGTCCCGGTGGCGGCCCCTCGGGCGGCCAGGGCGGTCCCGGCGGGCAGGCCTCCGTCCCCGGTGGCGGCGCGCGTCAGCCGGTGGGCGCCGCCCCGCAGCGCGGGCAGGTCGCCGGTGGCGGCCAGCGCACCGCGCTGCCCGCACGGGACGGCTCCGCCGCGGGTCAGCAGCGTCCGCAGGGCCAGCACAACCAGCAGGGCCTGCAGGGCGGCCGTCCCCAGCAGGGCGGCCCGGGTGCTCCCGGTGCCCGCCCGCAGCCGGGTCCGACCACCGCGGGCCAGGGCCAGGCCGCCTTCGGCGCCGGTGCACCGCTGCCGGGCCGTGGTCCCGCCGGCGGTCCGCAGGCCCGCCCGGCCTCCGGTCCCGGCGGGTTCCCCCAGGGCAACGGCTTCGAACGGCCGCAGCAGCAGCCGCAGGCCCAGCAGCCCCAGCAGCAGCCCGCCGCTGGGGCCCCGCGCGACTCCCGGCCCCAGCTGCCGCCGCGCGGCGGCGCCCCGCGCGCGGAGCTCCCGGCCCCGCAGACGACCAGCTGGGGTGCGGACCAGGCCCGTGGGCACGACGAGCTGTCGGGTCCCGGCTCGACGGCCGAGTTCGCCCGCCCCGACTTCAACGCGCCGCTGCCCCAGGCGGACGGCGGCAACAGCACCACCGGGCAGTTCGAGCGTCCTGACGTACGGGGCCCCCTGAGCCCGTCCCCCACCGGGCAGTTCGAGCGTCCGGAGCTGCGCGGCCCCGCGGACGCCTCCGCGACGGGGCAGTTCGCCCGCCCGGGCACCCAGGCCCCGCGGCCCGGCGGTCCCGGTGTCGGCGGCTTCGCCCGCCAGCCCCAGGGCCCGCAGCAGGCGCAGGCTCCGGCCCCGCAGCCCGGCGGCGGGTACGCACCCGCACCGCAGGCGCGTCCGGAGGCTCCGCGGCTGCAGCAGGCGCACCGTCCGGAGGCCCTGCCCCCGGCGCAGAGCTCCGGTGACGCCCGCAGCCCGATCTTCGACACACTGGAGTCGAACTGGTTCCGCGAGGAGGGGCAGCAGCCCCCCGCTCAGGGACCTGCCGTGCCCCAGCAGCCGCAGCAGTCCGCTCCGGCGGCTCAGGCTCCGCAGCAGCCGCAGCGCGGCCAGGAGTACGCGCCGGAGTCCGCGGCGGCGACCGGCGCCATGCCGACCGTCAGCTGGAAGTCCTCCCCCAACGACGAGCTGATGCGGCAGGCCGAGCGCGTGCGCCAGCCCGCTGCCGGCGGCATCACCACCTCGGGGCTGCCCCGCCGGGTCCCACGGGCGAACCTCGTGGCCGGCACCGCGCAGCAGCAGGCCGAGGCCCAGGCCGGTCCTCAGGTCTCGCGTGCACCCGACGACGTACGCGGCCGTCTGACCAACCTCCGACGCGGTATCCAGCAGGGTCGTCAGGCCGGCAACAACGGCCCGGCGACCGGCAGCTACCAGATCGACCCCACTTACCAGCAGGAGCGTTAGTTGAGTTCGATGAGCCAGGCGGCACAGAACCTGAACTGGTTGATCACCAACTTCGTGGACAACACCCCAGGGGTGTCCCACACCGTGGTGGTCTCCGCCGACGGACTCCTTCTGGCGATGTCCGAAGGTTTCCCCCGCGACCGCGCGGACCAGCTGGCGGCCGTGGCCTCCGGTCTGACCTCCCTGACGGCCGGAGCCTCCCGGATCTTCGAGGGCGGCGCCGTCAACCAGACCGTCGTCGAGATGGACCGGGGATTCCTCTTCCTCATGTCCGTCTCTGACGGATCCTCCCTGGCCGTACTGGCGCACCCCGAGTGCGACATCGGCCTCGTGGGCTACGAGATGGCCCTCCTGGTGGACCGAGCGGGCAGCGTCCTCACCCCGGACCTGCGCGCGGAGCTGCAGGGAAGCCTGCTCAGCTGACCGCCACTCTTCCGGCCGGACGGTACTTCCGGCCGGAAGACGGGGGCACCGCCCCCGGAACCAAGTACCCCCGCCAGGCCGTCATACCGTCCCCCCACCGGCCGCCCCGTCAGACGGCACGCTGACCACTGCTGTCCAGCCCGGAGGATCAATGACCCCGCCCCCCGCCTACCCCGATGCGTACGGAGATTCGTACTCGGACGGCGATCAGCCGCTGGTGCGTCCGTACGCGATGACCGGCGGCCGGACCCGGCCCCGCTACCAGCTCGCCATCGAGGCGCTGGTCAGCACCACGGCCGATCCGATGCACCTGTCCGGCCTCCTCCCGGAGCACCAGCGCATCTGCACCCTGTGCCGGGAGGTCAAGTCGGTCGCGGAGGTCTCCGCACTGCTGTCGATGCCGCTCGGTGTCGCCCGGATCCTCGTCGCCGACCTGGCGGAGGCCGGAATGGTGGCCATCCACCAGCCGGGCAATGGAGAGGCCGGCGGCACGCCGGATGTAACGCTGCTCGAAAGGGTGCTCAGTGGCCTTCGGAACATCTAGCGGTGGAGCGGCTCGCTCCACCACCTCCGCGAAGATCGTGGTGGCGGGCGGCTTCGGCGTGGGCAAGACCACGTTCGTCGGCGCGGTCTCCGAGATCAACCCGCTGCGGACCGAAGCCGTCATGACCAGCGCCTCCGCGGGGATCGACGACCTCACCCACACCGGTGACAAGACGACCACCACGGTCGCCATGGACTTCGGCCGCATCACCCTGGACCAGGACCTGATCCTGTACCTCTTCGGTACGCCGGGCCAGGACCGCTTCTGGTTCATGTGGGACGACCTCGTCCGCGGCGCCATCGGTGCGATCGTCCTCGTCGACACGCGCCGTCTCGCCGACTGCTTCCCCGCCGTCGACTACTTCGAGAACAGCGGCCTGCCGTTCGTCGTGGCGCTCAACGGGTTCGAGGGGCACCAGCCGTACACCCCGGAGGAGGTCCGCGAGGCCTTGCAGATCGGTCCGGGAGCTCCCATCATCACCACCGACGCCCGCCACCGCGCGGACGCCAAGAGCGCGCTCATCACGCTCGTCGAGCACGCCCTGATGGCACGGCTCAAGTAGCACGGTTTCAACTGCCGCGCGTGAGGGGCGGGCTGTGTCATGCGACACGGCCCGCCCCTCTCGTTCATAACGTTTCGACAGAGAATTGCAGCCAGGTGGACACAGGGTGCGTTCGGTTGGTGCCGCTACGCTCACAACTCCCCCCATTTTTGCCGTAGGACGCTCTTTATGTCCGATTTATGTGGGGCATAAGGCGCTGGGAATGGCCGTTTTCAACTGTTTGGAACACGGCCGTTAACCGTGCTGGAATTCAACGAACTAGCTAGTAGCACCGCCGAGAGGTTGTTGGTCGAGTGAGGCGAAGCAACACGAGCCCCGCGGATGAACCCGCGCGCGGCAACTTCACCCCGCCGCCGCGAGCGGCCGCGTCGTCCGTCGACGTGCCCGCGGACCCACCGGCGCGCAACGGGAGCACCAGCAGGTTCTCGCCCCGCAACTGGCGCGTGCCGACCCGTCTGAACGCCATCCTGCTCGTGCCCGCCCTCGTCGGGCTGGTCATGGGCGGCTTCCAGGTGAAGGGCTCCATAGACACCTGGAACGAGGCCAAGGATGCCGAGAAGATAGCCGGGGTCGTCCAGGCCGCCTCCGAGTACAGCCAGGCGCTGCTCAACGAGCGCGACCTCACCGCTGAGCCGCTGCTGAACGGCGACACCAAGAACGAGGCCGTCTCCAAGGCGTACGGAGCGACCAACTCGGCCAAGGTGAAGTTCGACAAGGCCGTCCAGCACATGCCCAAGGCACAGGGCCTGGAGCGCCGCCTCGAACTCTTCCGCGCGGACGAGCCCAAGCTGGAGCAGGTCCGCAAGACCGCCTACCAGGCTCCGCTCGAGACCGCCAAGAAGAACCTCCCCTCCGCGGCGGGCCCCATCCCGACCGAAGAGGGCTACGTGCTGGTCCAGCACTACCTCATGCAGTTCGCCAACGAGCTCGGCCTCGGCACCGGCAACGTCACCTCCTACGGCCGCATGGTCTACGCGATCCAGCTGGCCAAGGCGGCGAACTCGCTCCAGCGCTCCGTCGGCACCCACCTGCTGGTGCGCCCGAGCGCGGACGAGAACATCCGCAAGTCCCAGCTCATCGCCTTCTCCTCCTACGCCTACCTCGAGGAAATCGCCATCGGCGAGTACGTCGCGGCGGGCACCGAGGAGGACGTGAACCGCCTCAAGGAGGTCATGGGCAAGAAGGCGCAGGACGGCGCGGTCAAGATCACCGAGGCCAAGACGAAGGCGGAGCAGGCCGGTGTCCGCTTCGTGCCCCCGCCCACGCACGTCGGCAACTCCCCGCTCGCCAGCATGACCGACATGATCGCCAGCGGCGACAACAAGGCCAAGCTCGCCGCGGGCGGCACCACGCCCCTCAACTGGCAGGCCGCCGCCACCGCCAAGTTCGACGGCTACGACGAGGTCGAGAAGGAACTCCTCGACAAGGCCGTCAAGGACGCCATCGCGGTCTCCGACGAGGCCCGCAACGACGCCATCACCAACGGCGCCATCGTCGTCGTGGCCCTGCTCGCCGCCTTCATCCTGGCCGGCATGATGGCGCGCCAGATGAGCCGCGCCATGTCCCACCTGCGCACCGCCGCCTTCGAGGTCGCCGAACAGCGCCTGCCGGCGCTCGTCGACCAGCTCTCGCGCACCGACCCCGGCAAGGTCGACACCCGGGTCGTGCCGATCCCCATCAACTCCCAGGACGAGATCGGCGAGGTCGCCCGCGCCTTCGACCAGGTCCACCAGGAAGCGGTACGGCTCGCCGCCGAGCAGGCGCTCCTGCGGGGGAACGTCAACGCGATCTTCACGAACCTCTCCATGCGCAACCAGTCGCTGATCGAGGGCCAGCTGACCCTCATCACCGACCTGGAGAACAACGAGGCCGACCCGGACCAGCTGGAGAACCTCTTCCGCCTGGACCACCTGGCCACCCGCATGCGCCGCAACGGCGAGAACCTCCTCATCCTCGCGGGTGAGGAGCCGGGCCGCCGCTGGGACCAGCCGGTGCCCCTCGTCGACGTCCTGCGCGCCGCCTCCTCCGAGGTGGAGCAGTACGAGCGCATCGAGCTCTCGGGCGTCTCCGAGGCCGAGATCCACGGCCAGGCCGTGACCGACCTCGTGCACCTGCTCGCCGAGCTGCTGGAGAACGCCACCACGTTCTCCTCCCCGCAGACCAAGGTCCGCGTCACCGCCACGCGTCTGCCCGACGGCCGCGTGATGGTCGAGATCCACGACAAGGGCATCGGCCTCACCGCCGAGGACTTCGCGGATATCAACCACAAGCTGGCCAACCCGCCGACCGTGGATGCCGCGATCTCGCAGCGCATGGGTCTGTTCGTGGTCGGCCGGCTGGCGGACCGCCACAGCATCCGCGTCCAGCTGCGCCCCTCGGGCGAGGCGGCCGGCACCACGTCGCTGGTCATGCTCCCCGACGCCATCACCCACGGTGGCGGTGGCGAGGGCATACCCGACGACGACTTCACGGTCTCCTCGATCATCCCGGAGCAGAAGGCCCAGCAGGCCGCTCCGTTGCGCACGGCCGCCGAGCTCGGCTTCGACGACTCCCGGTACGACCAGCAGGGCCCCGAGGGCCGCGATCTCGACCCGGTCGGCCGGTCCCTCCTCGCCGAGGAGCGGCGGGCCGCGCTGAAGGCCCAGGTCTCCTTCCCGCAGGAGCCGCAGCCGTACGCGGACCCCGCCGGCCCGGACTATCCGGAACCTCAGCCTGAGCACGGCTACCAGCCGTACCAGGGCTACGAGCAGCAGCCCGAGCAGGGCTACGACGCTCCGTACGAGGCTGCCGGCGACTTCGGGACGCAGCAGGGCTACGAGGAGTACCAGCAGCAGGGCTACGCCTATCCGGAAGCCGGCTACCAGGACCAGCAGCAGGGCGCCGCGAGCTACGACGACGGCTACGAGGCCCAGTCGAAGCAGGCCGAGTGGCCTGGGCAGAACACCTACCCGGGCGGCTACCAGCAGGATTACGGGACCGAATCGGAATCCCAGGCCGGTCCCGAACAGGCCACGGAACGCGTAGGCTTCGACCGTCCGGGTGCCGCTGCCGACACCGGCCACGCGATCACCGGGGCGGGCCTGCCGCGTCGCGGGAGCCAGCAGCAGTGGCAGCCGGCGCAGCAGGAAGCGGAGTCCACCGGATCCCTCTTCGAGCAGCGGCCGCAGCGTCAGCAGCAGCCCGCCGCGGCGGAGCAGGAGCCGGAGAGCACGGAAGGCACGGCGGCCTGGCGTTCGCGCAACGACGAGCGCTGGCAGCAGGCCGGGAAACTCCGTGAGCCGAAGGCGGGCGGGGTCACCCCGTCCGGTCTCCCTCGGCGGGTGCCCAAGGCCAACCTGGTCGAAGGCACCGCGGAGTCGACCCCGCAGGGGGGCCCTCAGGTCTCCCGCGCCCCGGAGGACGTCCGCGGCAGGTTGAGCAACCTGCGGCGGGGTGTCCAGCAGGGACGCAACGCGGGTTCCGAGCAGTCAAGTAACAGCTATGACCAGGAGCGTTAGTGTGAGCCCGATGAGCCAGGCGGCACAGAACCTGAACTGGTTGATCACCAACTTCGTGGACAACACCCCAGGGGTGTCCCACACCGTGGTGGTCTCCGCCGACGGACTCCTTCTGGCGATGTCCGACGGGTTCCCGCGCGACCGCGCCGATCAGCTGGCGGCCGTGGCCTCCGGTCTGACCTCGCTGACCGCCGGAGCCTCCCGGATCTTCGAGGGCGGCGCCGTCAACCAGACCGTGGTGGAGATGGACCGGGGATTCCTCTTCCTCATGTCCGTCTCCGACGGATCCTCGCTCGCGGTGCTCGCGCACCCCGAGTGCGACATCGGCCTCGTAGGCTATGAGATGGCCCTCCTGGTGGACCGAGCGGGCAGCGTCCTCACCCCGGACCTGCGTGCAGAGCTGCAGGGAAGTCTTCTCAACTAGCAGACAGGCAGTGCGTTTCGCGTCATCGCACCATAGGGTGCGGTGGCGCGGTTCCACAGGGAGTACTGCGTACTTGGAGTCGGAGGAGGAAACGTGACAACACCCGGAGGACATCCTTATGGCGGCGCGCAGCAGCCGCAGGGTGGGCACGACCAGAACCGCTTCAACTTCCCCTCCTCCCCCAGCCGGCCCGTGCCGGAGCACAACCCCTACCAGCAGCAGCCGTACGGTCAGCCCCAGCAGCCCCAGCAGCCCCAGATGCCTCCGCAGCAGCCTCCGCGCGCCACGCGGCAGCAGGCTCCCAAGGCGCACAACCCGCTGGTGCGTCCGTACGCGATGACCGGCGGCCGTACTCGGCCGCGCTACCAGCTCGCCATCGAGGCGCTGGTCAGTACCACGGCCGATCCTGCGCGGCTGCAAGGGCAGTTGCCCGAGCACCAGCGCATCTGCCGCCTGTGCCAGGAGATCAAATCCGTCGCGGAGATCTCGGCACTTCTCTCCATTCCTCTTGGTGTCGCCCGTATCCTCGTCGCCGACCTGGCGGAGGCGGGCCTTGTCGCCATTCACCAGCCCGGCGGCGACGAGTCTGCCGGCGGCCAGCCAGATGTGACACTGCTCGAAAGGGTGCTCAGTGGACTTCGCAAGCTCTAACGGCGGAGCGGCTCGCTCCACCACCTCCGCGAAGATCGTGGTGGCGGGCGGCTTCGGCGTGGGCAAGACCACGTTCGTCGGCGCGGTCTCCGAGATCAACCCGCTGCGCACCGAAGCCGTCATGACCAGCGCCTCCGCCGGCATCGACGACCTCACCCACACCGGTGACAAGACGACCACCACGGTCGCCATGGACTTCGGCCGCATCACCCTGGACCAGGACCTGATCCTGTACCTCTTCGGTACGCCGGGCCAGGACCGCTTCTGGTTCATGTGGGACGACCTCGTCCGCGGCGCCATCGGCGCCGTCGTCCTGGTCGACACGCGCCGTCTCGCCGACTGCTTCCCCGCCGTCGACTACTTCGAGAACAGCGGCCTGCCGTTCGTCATCGCCCTCAACGGCTTCGACGGGCATCAGCCGTACACCCCGGAGGAAGTCCGCGAGGCCCTGCAGATCGGCCCGGACGCCCCCATCATCACCACCGACGCCCGCCACCGCGCGGACGCCAAGAGCGCGCTCATCACGCTCGTCGAGCACGCCCTGATGGCGCGCCTGCGGTAGGACCGCGCCCCAGCCCTGCGAGGCCCCCGTGTCGTCCGGCGCGGGGGCCTTCGCCGTACGGGCACCCCGGCGCACCGGCGCCGCGCCGTACGGGCGGGCCGCCGCCGCCGCCAACGCGTAAGGCCCCGCACCCTGGACGGGTGCGGGGCCTTGCGTCGTGCTCGGGGACTCAGCCCTGCCAGCTGTGCGGGGCGCGGAAGCCCGGGGTGCGCTCCAGGCGGCGCCAGCCGGCCTGGGACCGGGGGACGCGGACCTCGGCCTCCGGCGTGGCGGCGGCGCGGGCGAGCAGGATCGCGGTGATCGCGGCCAGCTCTTCGGGCTCGGCGTTGCCCTTTTCGACGCGCAGCAGGGTGTCGGTGGCGTTGCTCATGGGGTGGCAGGTCTCCTTCGCGGTCACTGCGGCGGGTTGCCGTGCTTGCGGGACGGCAGATCGGCGTGCTTGTTGCGGAGCATCGCGAGGGCGCTGATGAGGACCTCGCGGGTCTCGGCGGGGTCGATGACGTCGTCGACGAGGCCGCGCTCGGCCGCGTAGTACGGGTGCATCAGTTCGGCCTTGTACTCCTTGACCATGCGCACCCGCATGGCTTCGGGGTCCTCGGCGTCCGCGATCTGCTTGCGGAAGATGACGTTGGCCGCACCTTCGGCGCCCATGACGGCGATCTCGTTGGTGGGCCAGGCGTAGGTGATGTCGGCGCCGATGGACTGGGAGTCCATGACGATGTACGCGCCGCCGTAGGCCTTGCGCAGGATCAGGGAGATCCGCGGGACGGTGGCGTTGCAGTACGCGTACAGGAGCTTGGCGCCGTGGCGGATGATGCCGCCGTGCTCCTGGTCGACGCCCGGCAGGAAGCCCGGCACGTCCAGGAGGGTGATGATCGGGATGTTGAAGGCGTCGCAGAGCTGGACGAAGCGCGCGGCCTTCTCCGAGGCGTGGATGTCCAGGACACCGGCGAGGTGGCCGGGCTGGTTCGCGACGATGCCGACGACCTGGCCGTTCATCCGGCCCAGGGCGCAGATGATGTTGCGGGCCCAGCGCTCGTGGATCTCCAGGACGTCGCCGTCGTCGACGAGCTCCTCGATGACCTTGAGCATGTCGTACGGCCGGTTGCCGTCGGCGGGCACCAGGTCCAGCAGGATCTCCGAGCGGCGGTCGGCCGGGTCGGCGGTGTCGTGGACCGGGGGGTTCTCACGGTTGTTGGAGGGCAGCATCGAGATGAGGTACCGGACCTCGGCGATGCAGGTCTCCTCGTCGTCGTACGCGAAGTGCGCGACGCCCGAGGTCTCGGCGTGCACGTCCGCCCCGCCGAGGCCGTTCTGGGTGATCTCCTCGCCGGTCACCGCGCGGACCACGTCCGGGCCGGTGATGAACATCTGCGAGGTGTCCCGGACCATGAACACGAAGTCCGTCAGCGCCGGGCTGTAGGCCGCACCGCCGGCGCAGGGGCCCAGCATGACCGAGATCTGCGGGATCACGCCCGAGGCCCTGGTGTTGCGCTGGAAGATCCCGCCGTATCCGGCCAGGGCCGAGACGCCCTCCTGGATACGGGCGCCCGCGCCGTCGTTGAGGGAGACCAGCGGGGCACCGGCCGCGATGGCCATGTCCATGATCTTGTGGATCTTCGTGGCGTGGGCCTCGCCCAGCGCACCGCCGAAGATCCGGAAGTCGTGTGCGTAGACGAAGACCGTGCGGCCCTCGACCGTGCCCCATCCGGTGATCACGCCGTCCGTGTAGGGCTTCTTCGACTCCAGGCCGAAGCCGGTCGCCCGGTGCCGGCGCAGCTGCTCGACCTCCTTGAAGGAACCCTCGTCGAGGAGGAGCGCGATGCGCTCGCGCGCCGTCAGCTTGCCCTTGGCGTGCTGGGTCTCGGTCGCCCGGTCACTGGGGCCGCGACGCGCCTGCTCGCGCAGGGAGTGCAGCTCGGCGACGCGCCCTCGGGCGTCCGTCGGCTCGCTCGGAGTCTGGTCCACAACGGTCATGTACCGACCTTACGAAGCCGTACATGAAAAACCTCCGTTGATTCCACACAGTCTCGGAAGTGTTCCGCTGTCCGGCCCGGACAGAACCGCCGTGCGATGCACCGACTCCGCCAGACGGGGCCATCACCCTTTGTCGGGTCCCCACAGATCGGCGCGACACACCGTCCAGAAGTTGAAATTTGAACGGAATGGGTCTAGCGTCAATCTCGTTGAAAGTTCAACGAACACACGCTACCGAGGAGGAAGCCATGGGTCTCTTCACCCGCCGGAGCCAGGAGTCGCAGGGCACGGACGGCGCCGCCGTCGCCACGCTCGAAGTCGACCCGGGACTCGCCGCACTGACCGGCGACTACGTCATCGACGCCGCCCACAGCAGCATCGGCTTCACGGTCCGCCACGCGATGGTGACCAACGTCCGCGGCTCCTTCGCCGACCATGAGGGCACCCTCCACCTGGACGGCAGCGACCCCTCGCGTTCGACGGCCGCCATCGACGTCAAGATCGCCTCCGTGGACACCGGCATCGCCGACCGCGACGGCCACCTGCGCAGCGGTGACTTCTTCGACGCCGAGGCCTTCCCCCTGATGAGCTTCCGCTCCACCGAGGCCGGCCGGCTCGGCGGCGACACGTACCGCATCACCGGCGACCTGACGATCAAGGACGTCACGCGCCCGCTCTCCATCGACCTGGAGTTCAACGGCTCCGCCACCGACGTGTACGGCAACGAGCGCGTGGGCTTCGAGGGCTCCGCCGAGATCCTGCGCTCCGACTGGGGCCTGACCTGGAACGCCGCCCTGGAGGCCGGCGGTGTGATGGTCAGTGACAAGGTGAAGCTGACCTTCGACATCTCGGCCGTCAAGCAGGCCTGAAGGCGCGGCGGCCGGGGCCGGCCACGGCCCGGGCCCCGGCCCCTCTAGAAACCGCCGCCCCCGTCGAAGCCGCCGCCGTCGAAACCTCCTCCGCCGCCCCCGAAGTCGGAGGGGTTGTAGTCGGCACCGGAGAAGTCCCCGCCCTCGTAGCCGGCGCCCCCGCCGGAGTCGGCGGCGTAGGCGGGACCGGACATCATCGAACCGAGCATCGTGCCCATGAGGAGGCCGGGCAGGATGCCTCCGCCGAAGTAGCCGCCGGCCCAGGGACCGTACGCCGGGCCGGCGTCGTAGTAGGGGCGCGGCCCGCGCTCCGTGTCGACCGTGCGCACCGCCGGGTCCCGCCCGTCGCGCAGGCGCACGGCGTCGGCCGTGCAGACGGGCACGGTGCGCGAGGCACCGCCCGCCGGGGCCCATGCGGCGTCCTCGGTGCTCGGCCCGTGGCGCGGGTCGAAGAAGCAGGGCGACCGGCGCTCGGGAAGGGGCTTGCCCCGGCGGCGCGCGTCGAGCCGGGCCAGGGCGAACCGTCCGTCCTCCAGCGCCTGGGTCACTCCCCTGACCTCTTCGGGGTGCTGCACCTCGGCCATGATCTGCTTGGCCTTCTCGTAGGAGTCGAGCCCCTGCTCGTAGTCCTTGCGCATGGCGTCGTCCGCGCCCGGCTCGCCGGGGTGGAAGTCGAGGCGGTCCAGTTCCTCGCCGAAGGCCGTGATGTCCTCGTCCACGACCACGCCGAGACGGGCCACGGCCTCGCGCCGGGCCTCTTCCTTCTTCCTGCGGTTGCGGCGCACCAGGGTGTACGCGCCGCCACCGCCGACCACGGCCACCGCGCCGAGGGCGACCAGGGCGCCGACGGGGGCCCCGGCGTCGCCGCCGGCCGTCCCCCAGGAAGCGGGTGCGCCGCCCTTGGCCTGGCTCAGGGCCTGGTCCACGAAGGTGTTGAGCTGGGTGCTCGCGTCCACCGGTCCGCCGGCCTTCACGGCGTCCGTCAGGTTGCGTACCGCGTTGGACGGCATGACGGCCGGGTCGGCGCCCGCGCTGAACCCGTCGCCGAGCCGGACCGCGTAGAGCCCGGTGATGCCCGTCTGGGCGCGCAGCGCGGACAGCAGTCCCTCGGCCGGGAACTCGCTGGTGGCGGGCAGCACGGCGACGAACACCGGCTTCCCGGCTGCCTTGATCTTCTGGGCGAGCGCGTCGGCGTCCGCCGGGGACAGTTGCGCCTCGGCGCGCGGGTCGACGTGGACGGGGCCCCTCTTGAGGGCCTCCGCCACGGCAGCCGGCCCGGTGGCGGCCGACGCCTGCGGGGCGGCCGCGAGGGCGGTCGCCGACAGGGCCAGCAGCAGACCGGACAGCAGGGATCCGAAGCGCACGGATATCAGCCTGGTCCTCATATCCATGACGCTACCCGAACCGGTACATTTCTGTGTGAGCTGGACATAAGGCAGCTCGGGCCGGGCTATTCGGCCGGTTCGACCCCGGCGTGGAGCAGGCCGTAGGTGAAGGCGTCCTCGAGGGCCTGCCAGGAGGCCGCGATGACATTGGGGGCCACGCCGACCGTGGACCACTCGCGGACCCCGTCGGTCGTGGAGACCAGTACGCGGGTCGTGGACTCCGTACCGTGCGTGCCCTCCAGGATGCGGACCTTGTAGTCGACCAGCTCGAACTTGGCCAGCTGCGGGTAGAACCGCTCCAGCGCCACCCTCAGGGCCCGGTCCAGCGCGTTGACCGGGCCGTTGCCCTCGGCCGTCGCGACGATGCGCTCGCCCTTGGCCCACAGCTTGACCGTGGCCTCGTTGGCGTGGGTGCCGTCCGGGCGGTCCTCGACGATGGCCCGCCAGGACTCGATGCGGAAGTACTTGCGCGCCCGGCCCTCGGCCTCGGCGCGCAGCAGCAGCTCGAAGGAGGCGTCGGCCGCCTCGTAGGTGTAGCCCTGGAGTTCGCGCTCCTTGACCCGCTCCACGACCCGGGAGATCAGCGCGCGGTCCCCGCCGAGGTCGACGCCGAGTTCCTGGCCCTTGAGCTCGATGGAGGCCCGGCCGGCCATGTCGGAGACCAGCATCCGCATGGTGTTGCCGACCCGTGCGGGGTCGATGTGCTGATAGAGGTCGGGGTCGACCTTGATCGCCGAGGCGTGCAGGCCCGCCTTGTGCGCGAAGGCGGAGACGCCGACGTACGGCTGGTGCGTGGAGGGGGTGAGGTTGACGACCTCGGCGATGGCGTGCGAGATCCGGGTCATCTCGGCGAGCGCCCCGTCGGGGAGGACCCTGCGGCCGTACTTGATCTCCAGGGCGGCGACCACGGGGAAGAGGTTGGCGTTGCCCACGCGCTCGCCGTAGCCGTTGGCGGTGCACTGGACGTGGGTCGCGCCCGCGTCGACGGCGGCCAGGGTGTTGGCGACGGCGCAGCCGGTGTCGTCCTGGGCGTGGATGCCCAGGCGGGCTCCGGTGTCGGCGAGGACCGTCGCCACCGTCGCCGACACCTGGGCGGGCAGCATGCCGCCGTTGGTGTCGCAGAGGATGACGACGTCGGCGCCGGCCTCGTAGGCGGTGCGGACGACGGACTTGGCGTACTCGGCGTTGGCCCGGTAGCCGTCGAAGAAGTGCTCGCAGTCGACGAAGACGCGGCGGCCGCGGCCCACCAGGTGGGAGACGGTGTCGCGGACCATCTCCAGGTTCTCCTCGAGCGTGGTGCGCAGCGCCAGCTCCACGTGGCGGTCGTGCGACTTGGCGACGAGGGTGATCACCGGGGCGCCCGACTCCAGCAGGGCCCGTACCTGCGGGTCCTCGGCGGCCGAACCGCCGGCGCGGCGGGTCGCGCCGAAGGCGACGAGCTGGGCGTTCTTGAAGGCGATCTCGGCCCGGGCACGGGCGAAGAACTCGGTGTCGCGGGGGTTGGCGCCGGGCCAGCCGCCCTCGATGAAACCCACTCCGAAGTCGTCCAGGTACCGGGCGATGGCCAGCTTGTCCGCGACCGTGAGGCTGATGCCCTCACGCTGGGCGCCGTCGCGCAGGGTGGTGTCGAAGACGTGGAAGCTGTCGTCCAGGCCCCCTGAGCGCACAGTTGCCGCCTCTGGTGTCGTCGTCATGCTGATCTGACTCCTGTCGGATGAGTGGTTCCGGATACCCGGGGGATCCACTGCCCCCATCATCGCGCGCGTCCCTCCCGGCGGGGATGAGGCCGGGAAACGAAAAAACCTCTCGCGGGTGCGAGAGGTTTGCGCGCGGGTCTGGGGCACGGTGGCCGCTTGCCGCGAAGGTCTTCCACGGTTCAGCGGCCACTGAGGACCGGCGCGCTGCTGGCGATAATCATGAGCTGAGCAGGCACGCTGGCAGTGTGCCACAACGCCCGCGGGGCGCGGACACCGATCTCAGCATGCGGGCACCCCCTGCCCGCGGGTGCCCCGGGCCCCCTCGCAGGTGGCCGCCCGGGGGGTCAGCGGGTGTCCGGGGACAGGGTCTCGGTGAGGAACTCCCGGACGTGGGCCAGGATCTCCGTCCGGTCCAGCGTGGGCAGCCCCACCGCCAGCTGGATGCTGAACCCGTCGAGGAGGGCCCGGATGCGGGCCGCGACGCGGTCGGGGTCCACCGGGCGGAATTCGCCGCGGGAGACGCCCTCGGCGAGCAGCGCGACCAGGTCGCGGTGCCACGCTCCTTCGATGGCGGCCTGCCGGTCGCGTTCCTCGGGGCCGGCGTTCTGGGAGCGGTTCCAGACCTCCAGCCACAGCGTCCAGTGGGGGTCGCGGGGCTGCGTGGGCACGTACAGGTCGACGTACGCCTGCAGGCGCTCGCGCACCGGGCCGCGGCGCGCGAGCAGGGCCCGCCGCTCGGTGCCCAGCGCGGCCTCGCTCCACTCCAGGGTCTGCAGCAGGAGTTCGTCCTTGCTGCGGAAGTAGTAGAGGAGGTGGCCGCTGCTCATGCCGACCTCACGGCCCAGTCCGGCCATGGTCAGGCCTTCGAGGCCGCGCTCGGCGATCGTGGCCATGGCGGCGACGAGTACGTCCTCGCGCGGGGGCGCGTTCTTGCGCGCCGCCCGTACCGGTACTGCACCCGCCGCCATGGGCCACTCCTCGTCGGTCTGCCGCCGGTCCTGTCGGTCAGACCTTCGGCTGCTGCTGGGTGATGCAGTGGATACCGCCACCCCCGGCGAAAATCGTACGTGCGTCGACGAGGGTCACGGTCCGCTCGGGGAACAGACCGCGGAAGATCTCGGCCGCCTCCTCGTCGCGCGGGTCGTCGAAGGAGCACAGCACGACGCCGCCGTTGCACAGGTAGTGGTTGATGTAGGAGTAGTCCACCCACTCCCCGTCCTCCTCCAGCACGGTGGGCGCCGGGATCTCGACGACCTCCAGCCGGCGGCCCCGGGCGTCGGTGGAGGCGCGCAGGATGGCGGCGATCGTCTTGCAGCGCTCGTGGTCCGGGTGGGCCGGGTCGGGCTGGGTGTGCACCATCACGACGCCGGGGCGGGCGAAGGCGGCGACGATGTCGACGTGTCCCTGCGTGCCGTAGGTGCCGTAGTCGCCGGCCAGGCCGTACGGGAGCCAGATGGCCTTGGTGGTGCCGAGGTGGGCGTGGATCTCGGCTTCGACCTGCTGGCGGGTCCAGCCGGGGTTGCGGCCCTCGCCGAGCTGCACGGTGTCGGTGAGCAGGACGGTGCCCTCGCCGTCGACGTGGATGGCGCCGCCCTCGTTGACCAGCTCGGTGCTGTAGGTGCGGGTGCCGACCACGTCCGAGACGTGCCGGGCGATCTTCGCGTCGTGGTCCCAGCGGGCCCACTCCTGGGCTCCCCAGCCGTTGAAGGTCCAGTCGACGGCCGCGAGCTCGCCCGCCTCGCTGGTCACGAAGGTCGGGCCGATGTCGCGCATCCAGGCGTCGTCGAGTTCCTGCTCGACCAGCTGCACGTCGTCGCCGACGATCGCGCGGGCGCTCTCGGCGTCACCGGGCGAGACCACGAGGGTCACGGGCTCGTACGCGCGCACCGCGCGGGCCACCGCGCCCCAGGCCTCGCGGGCCTCGGCGAGCTCCTGCGCGGTGGTGAAGGTGGGGTTGGGGCGGGGCCAGGCCATCCAGGTGCGCTCGTGGGGCGTCCACTCGGCGGGCATCCGGAATCCGTTGTGCACGGGCTTTGCGGTCATGGCAGGGGGGGTCCTTACGGGCTGTGCTGACTTACAGGAAGTACAGGCGGTTGAGGGAGACCGATTCGGCGGCTTCGGAGCGCAGCGGCTCTCCGTCGAGGGAGACGAGGCCGCTGCGCGCGTCCACGTCGACCGCGCCCACCCGGGAGTTGAGGAGCAGGTTCCCGGGGCCGATGCCGCGGGTGCCGCGGACGGCGACCCGGCGCCTGCGCGTGGGCATCCCGTCGCTGCCGAGGGCCGCGGCGGCGGCCGAGACGAAGGCGACGGAGATGTCGGCGGCGGTGGCCCCGTACGCACCGAACTGCGGTCCGAGGACCAGCGGTTCGCAGGTGTCGGTGGCCGCGTTGGGGTCGCCGGTGACCCCGTACGCCGGGAAGCCGGACTTGAGGACCAGCTGCGGCTTGGCGCCGAAGAACTGGGGGCGCCACAGCACGATGTCGGCGAGCTTGCCGACCTCGATGGAGCCGATCTCGTGGGCCAGGCCGTGGGCGATGGCGGGGTTGATGGTCAGCTTGGCCATGTAGCGCAGGACGCGGGCGTTGTCGTCGCCCTCGCCGTCGCCTTCCAGCGGGCCCAGCTCGCCCTTCATCTTGGCGGCCATGGCGAAGGTGCGGCGGATGGTCTCGCCCGCGCGGCCCATGCCCTGGGCGTCGGAGGAGGTGATGCCGATGGCGCCCAGGTCGTGCAGGACGTCCTCGGCCCCCATGGTGCCCGCCCGGATCCGGTCGCGGGCCATCGCGGCGTCGCCCGGGAGGTCCGGCTTGAGGTCGTGGACGGAGACGATCATGCCGTAGTGCTCGGCGACCGCGTCCCGGCCGAAGGGCAGGGTGGGGTTGGTGGAGGAGCCGATGACGTTCGGCACGCCCGCCATCTTGAGCACGTTCGGTACGTGTCCGCCGCCGCAGCCCTCGATGTGGAAGGCGTGGATGGTGCGGCCGTCCAGGACGCGCAGGGTGTCCTCGACGGAGAGGCACTCGTTGAGGCCGTCGCTGTGCAGGGCGACCTGGACGTCGTACTCCTCGGCCACCCGCAGGGCGGTGTCGAGGGCGCGGGTGTGGGCGCCCATGTCCTCGTGGACCTTGAAGCCCGAGGCCCCGCCCTCTGCGAGGGCCTCCACCAGCGGGGCGGCGTCCGAGGAGGAGCCGCGGGCGAGGAAGCCGATGTTGACGGGCCAGGCGTCGAAGGCGTTGAAGGCGTGTTTCAGCGCCCACGGGGAGTTGACGCCGACGCCCCAGACCGGACCGAACTCCTGCCCGATGACCGTGGTGACGCCCGCGGCGAGCGAGGCCTCCATGATCCGCGGCGAGAGCAGGTGGACGTGGGTGTCCACGGCTCCGGCGGTGGCGATCAGGCCCTCGCCGGAGACGATGGAGGTGCCCGTGCCGACCACGACGTCGACCCCGTCGAGGGTGTCGGGGTTGCCGGCCCGGCCGATGGCGTGGATGCGGCCCTCGCGGATGCCGACGGAGACCTTGCGGATGCCGAGGACCGCGTCGATGACGAGGACGTTGCTGATCACGACGTCGCAGGTCTCGCGGACGGCGGCGGCCTTCAGGTGCAGGCCGTCGCGGGCGGTCTTGCCGAAGCCGGCCAGGAACTCGTCGCCGGGCTTCTGCGCGTCGTGCTCGACCCGGACGGTGAGCCCGCAGTCGCCGAGCCGGACCCGGTCGCCGGCGCGAGGGCCGAAGACGGAGGCGTACTCGTGGGGGTCGATGTGCCGGCTGCCCGGCGCGCAGTGGTCGCTGTGCGGGGTCTTCTTGCTCACGCCTGCTCTCCGTCCGCGTGCTCGGTGGTTCCGGTGCCCAGGTAGCCGCATGCCGCCGCGCGGCGCAGGGCCTCCTCCTTGGCCCCGGGGGCGTCCAGGGGGCCGTCGACCAGGCCCGCGAAGCCGACGGCGATGCGGTCGCCGCCGATGGGGACCAGGCCGACCTCGCCCTCGCCGTGCGGGTCGAACCGTACGGACGAGCCCGCCGGGACGCACAGCCGCATCCCGTAGGCCGCGGCCCGGTCGAAGTCGAGGCGCGGGTTGGCCTCGAAGAAGTGGAAGTGGGAGGTGACGCTGACCGGCACGGCGGCGGTGTTGCGCACGCGCAGGTGCAGGACGGGCTCCGGCTGGGGGGCGCCTGGGCCGGGGAGGATCGCGCCCGGGGCGTCGTCGCCCAGGGAGGCGGCGCCCTGGACGGGGGACGAGACCACCGCGAGGCGGGACCCGTCGTCGAAGACGGCCTCCACGTGCACCTCGGTGACCACGTCGGCGACACCGGGCAGGACGTCGCCGGGGCCCAGCACGCTGCGGGCCTCCTCGATGGCCTCCGCGAGCCGCTTACCGTCGCGCGCGGCCTCGCAGACCGTGTCCGCGATCAGCGCGGTGGCCTCCGGGACGTTGAGCTTCAGGCCCCGGGCCCGCCGGGCCCTGGCAAGTTCCGCTGCGCTGCGGAGCAGCAGCCGGTCGCGCTCCGTAGGGGTCAGCCGCACGCCGATCCACCACCTCTTGAGTCGATGGGTTAGAGCATCACTCTAACTCTTCATTTCGTCCACGGGAATCATTGACCTGAGAGCAGGGCTTGAGTCACATTGAGTGTCGCTCAAAACCTCACCCATTTCCGGTGCCCCCGCCCCCTCGCCCCGCCAAGGGAGTCCCCCCATGCCCATCGAACAGCGCGGAGTCGACACCATCCCCGAGGAGGAGCGGACGAGCGGTCCCCGGGACCTCGTCGCGATCCTGCTCGGCTCCAACCTCTGTCTCGGCGTGATCGTCTTCGGCTGGCTCCCCCCGTCCTTCGGACTGGGCCTGTGGCCCTCGGTCACCGCCATCGTGACCGGCACCCTCGTCGGCATCGCCTTCACCGCGCCGCTGGCGCTGGTCTCGCTGCGCACCGGGACCAACCTCTCGACCTCCAGCGGGGCCCAGTTCGGCGTCCGCGGCCGCCTGGTCGGCTCGGTGGTCGGCCTGCTGCTCTCCCTCGGCTACACGGCACTGACCCTGTGGATCGGCGGGGACGTGATGGTCGGCGTGCTGTCCCGGCTCACCGGGCTCCCGGACACCGGGGTATCGCGCGCGGTGATGTACGGGGCCCTGGCCGCCTGCACCGTCGTCGCGGCCGTGTTCGGCTACCGGCTGCTGCTGCGCATGAGCAAGGTCCTGTCCGTCGGCATGCTGGTCCTGCTGGCCGCCGGCGTCTTCGCCTACGCCGGTGACTTCACCACCGCCGCCCCGCCGGAGACCCCGTACCTGCTCGGCTCGTTCTGGCCGACCTGGCTGCTCGCCGCCGTCGCCGCCGGACTCAGCGGCCCGGTCGCCTTCATCACCCTGCTGGGCGACTACACCCGCTACATCTCCCCGCGCCGGCACGGCTCCCGCAGGGTGCTGTGGGCCACCGGCCTCGGTCTGCTCGCGGGGCTGCTGGTGCCCCAGCTGTTCGGCACCTACACCGCGCTGGCCGCCCGGGCCGGGGCGGACTACGCCGGCCCGCTCGTCGAGGCCGCGCCGTTCTGGTACCTGGTGCCGCTGCTCGCCGCGGCCGCGGGCGGCTCCGTGGGCAACGCCGGGCTGATGCTGTACTCCATGGGCCTCGACCTCGACGCCATCGTGCCCCGGGCCACCCGGACCACCGCCACCCTGGTCGCCGCGGCCGTCGCCACCGCCTTCGTCTTCGTCGGTTCCTTCGAGTGGGACGTACAGGCCGCGATGACCTCGTTCGTCCTGCTGCTGACCGCCCTCGGCACCCCGTGGGCCGTGATCACCCTCATCGGCTACGCGCGCTGCCGCGGCCGCTACGACGCCGACGCCCTCCAGGTCTTCAACCGCCGCTCGGTGGGCGGGATCTACTGGTACCGGGGCGGCTGGAACCCGGCTGCCACCGCCTCCTGGGCGCTCGGCGCCGGGGTGGGCCTGCTCGCCGTGGCCACCCCCTTCTACCAGGGCCCGCTGCTCTCCCTCACCGGGGGCGTGGACTGCTCCTTCGTCCTGTCCGGGCTGGCGGGCGGGCTGGCCTACGCGGCCCTGACCGCGCGCAGCGCCGCGGCCCCCGCCCCCGCGGCGACGGCCGCCGAGGAGCCCGCCGCCGTCTAGGGCTCCCCGTACGTACGAAGGCCCGCGCCCCGGGGATCCCCCGGGCG
>NZ_JBHXRK010000039.1:0-52634 GCF_042716875.1 Streptomyces sp. NPDC058646
CTGCACAACCTCGCCTTGGCCGGATAGCGGCGAGCGCACGCACCTCAACTGCCACTGCCCATCGCGACTCGAAGATCGATTACGGGACAACCCCTTGGCGTCGGGTTTCTAACTGGTCGGCTCCTGGGGCTTGTCCGCTGCTGGTCCGGCAGCGGGCCCGGCGGGTTCAGCGGACTCGCTGTCGTCCTTCTCGACGGTGCCCGCAAGGTCGGGGGCGCCCGGGCCTACGGGCGGCAGGTCAGGGGTCACGGCGTTGCGGTTCTCCGGAACACGAGCCGGAAGCTCCGGCTCCGTGGTGTCACTGGCGCGGTCCATGGCGGGTGTCTCCTCCTAGGTCGTCCGTACGCAGCCCGCCTGCCCGTCTTACGTCGACGCATCCGCCCCCGCGTACGGTCATCCGCTCGCGCGTGATCCCGGTCTGATCCTGGTCCCGTACGCGGTCATTCCGCTGCTCTGCGCCGTCAGGTCGTTCCCTTTGCGTTGTACGGGTTGGCCTTCCGGCCTGCGCCGTTGCCGTTGCCGTTGCCGTTGCCGTTCAGCGCAGCCCGGGCCGTCGGCCGGGTGGAGGTCAGGGCCCTGCCGGCACCAGATGCGCGTCGTCGATGTACAGGAGAAGAGCGCCGTCCTCCGGGCACCTCAGGCCGACCGAAATCCTTCGTGCCGAGCCGTCACCGGCGAGATCGAACGCCACGACGCTCTGAAACACCCGGTGTCCTTCAGGGCACGCCCAGCCGTCCCCCGCTTCGCCTGAAGAGCCAGGGGTGAAAGGGGAGGACTGAACGTCGGACGGCGCGAGTCTCCACGGATAGGCCATCGGCTTCAACGGCGACTCGTCGGGATGGACGTCCCCGTCCCAGATCCCGACCGGCATCAGGCAACCCCAGCAGTAGCACTCACCCGCCACGGCCTGGAACTCGTCCGCATCACACCACTTGCACACGAGCGGTACGGTCACCACCTGTCCGCCCTGCCTCCGGTCAGCAGCCCTCCTCGTCAGCGCCACCACATCACCCTGACCTACGGGTGCTTCACCGGCCGGGCCGAAGCTCCACGCTGCCTCACGATCCATGGCCCGGATCCTCGCACGGCACCACACCGGCCGGCCTGATGCCCCCAGCCCCCAGCCCACGGCCCACGGCCGGGGGGCTTCGGTCCAGGATCGCCCGCTTCGTTCCCACCCGCGGCCCCTACCGGATCCGCAGCCCCGGCAGCCGGTCAGCGAGCCGCCGTACACCCGCTCACCCTCACCTCAAGATCAACTGGACCCGAGCAGTCTCACTCCCGCCGACCCGTCACGGACGGGCTGCTCGGATCACCGACCAGCGGGGCCGAGGGCCGGCGCATCCTGCAGGTCCAGCTGGCACTCGTAGGCCACGTGCGTCGGCAGGTAGCCGAGCGTGTCGTTGACGCGGCGCATGTACGGGTTGTTGTCGGCGGTATCGGTGAGCAGGCCGCCGAGTTCGGGGTGGCTCTCGCGGGCCGCGAGGATTGCGGCCGCCTTCATCCAGCGGGCCAGGCCGTGGCCCCGGTGCTCGGCCAGGACGGCCGTGCCGTAGTGCAGGGCGTCGCCGGTACCGCTGCCCGGGACCACGAGTTCGGTGAAGCCGGCGACGGACCCGTCGGACCGGTCGACGGCCGCGACGGTGTACAGGATCTCCCCGCGTGCCTCGACGGCCGCGGCCGCGGCCCGTATCCGTTCGACGTCCCAGACCACCGTGCCGTAGTCGACGGTGCCCATCGGCATGTCGTCCATCGCGCGGCGAGAGGCCACGTAGGTGTCGGCGAGTTCGTCGGGTACGTGCCCCTCCCACGCGGTCAACCGGTAGTCGGCGGGCGGTGTTTCGGCGATCGCGGTCAGGGAGGGGAGGTCCGCGTCGGCCAGGGCGAGGCGGGCGTAGGTCAGGGTCAACGCGATCCGGAACCCTCCGGCGGCCAGGAAGCCGGGGCCGGGGGTGCCGTCCTGGACCTGGGCGACGATGCTGCGCCGGCCGTCCTCGTGGGCTGCCGCCGCGGCCGCCGCGAGCAGCTGGGTACCGATCCGCTTCCGCCGCTCGGCGGGATGGACCTGGATGTCCAGTTCAGCGAGGTGCTGCTGGCCCTCCTTGGTGAACAGGCGCAGGAAGGCGGACCCGACGGGGCTTCCGTCGGCGTCCGAGGCCAGCCAGGCCAGGCGGCGGCTGGAGGAGGTCTCGTCGGGGTCGGTCAGGGCGGTGATGCGGACGGACAAGCTGTCTCCGTAGCTGGGAGCTGGGCGGCGGGGTGCCGCTGGGCAGTTCACGCGGGTGTTGACGCGGTGCAGGGAGGGTACTGACGGCTCGTCACTGGGCCCACGGCAGGGGCCGGGTGCCCTCGGTGTCCGGTACGCGGGCCACGCCGTCCCTACGCATCGCGACGTGGGCAGCGGCGTCCTGCGGGGCGTGGACCTGGCGGAGGACGTCCGGGGGAAGGATGAAGGTCCGGCCCGCCGGAACGGTTGCGGTGTGTCCGCCGCAGCTGACCTCGAGCACGCCGGAGGACACGGTCCAGACCTGTTCGCGGCTGACGGCGTGTTCGGGGCCGGTCTGTCCGGCCGCCATGGTGACGGTCCAGGTGCTCAGCTCGCTGCTGCCGCGGCTGGGCGCGGCCAGACCGGTCATGCGTGCGTTCGGTGACTCGACGACGTGCTCGTCGGCCGGCGCGATCACGTGCAAGGTCGGCTGCGTGGCGGGAGCGGCCTCGGCGGGGGCGGTGCTGTCGGCGGGGGCGGCCCATTCGACGAGCTGGACCACGATGCCGTTCGGGTCGGTGAGCTGGAACAGCCGCTCGCCCCAGGGTTCTTCGCGCAGCGGCATGGTGATCGGGGCGCCGGCCTCGCGCAGACGGCGCTCCTCGGCGTCGAGGCCGGTGACGGTGAGCGCGAGGATCAGGCCGCCGGCCTGCCGGTCGCGCTGCTCCGGCGGAAGCACCTCGATGCCGGTGCGGAGCAGCACGATGTCGGCGGCGGCATCCTCACGGGTCAGGGAGACGAATCCCTCGGCGGCCACGGCGACCTGGTAGCCGAGGTGGGTGCAGAGGAACTCGCGGGAGGCGTCCACGTCGTCGACGGTGAGGGACAGGGTGGAGGTGGTGACGTTCAGGGGAACTCCTGGAAAGGGGGGCCAACGGGATGGCGGCGGGACCGTGAGGGGGGAACGGGTGCCGCGGTAGGGGTCGCGCAGTGCGGCCGGACGGTGGGCGCCGACCGTGCTGGGCGGAGGACTTCGTGCACACGGGGGCGGGGCCGGCGTTCAGACCGGGTCCGCCGCGGTCACCTGGACGGCCGGGTCCAGACGCGGGCCGGGCGAACAGGACGGAACAGCCTGCCGGACGCCGGCGCCGGCAAGGCCGACGTCCGGGCCGACGGCGTGGGGGTGCGGCCCGTGGGTACGGGCTCGGACCGGGCCGTGCGGGTGTCCGCCCGACCTGCGGCGGCGCGGGCCGCGGCGGGCAGGGGGTCTGCGTACCCGGCGTCTGCGTACCGGGCGTCTGCGTACTGGGCGAGCAGGTGCGGGACGGCACGTGCGGTGGGGCTGGGCGGGGAGTCGCCGGCACCGTCGGGAGGGGTGAAGCGGTCGACGGGGCGGCCGTGGAAACAGCTGAGCTGGCGCAATTCCAATCCGTTCAGTCAGGCGAATTTTGCGACGGACGTAAACTTAGGTGGAGGCTCCGAGAAGGTCAAGGCTAATTTTGCATCAGGGGTAAGATTCTTCTTCATGGCTACCGACATGGGACTCCGCGAGTCCAAGAAGCAGGAGACCAGGCAGCTGATCTCCGACTGCGCGACCAGGCTCTTCATCGAGCAGGGCTTCGAGCAGACCACCATCGCCGAGATCGCCACCGCGGCCCGGGTCGCCAAGAAGACGGTGACCAACTACTTCCCCCGCAAGGAGGACCTCGCCCTCGACCACCACGAGGAGTTCACCCAGGGCCTGGCCCGGTCGGTCGCGGAGCGCGGCCCGGACGAGACGCCGCTCGCCGCCCTGAGCCGGACCTTCCGGACCGCCCTGCTGGAGCACAGCCCCGTCGTCGGCTTCACCGGCCCCGCGTTCGCCCGGATGGTGGCCGACAGCCCCACCCTCACCGCCCGGCTCCGCGAACTGCACGATCGGCGCGAAGACGCGCTGGCCACCGCCCTCGCCACCGCCGTCCCGACCGACACCCCGGCGATCGCCCTGCGGGCCGCCGCTGCCCTGATCGCCGCATCGGACCGCCTCCTGTTCCGCCGTATCCAGGAACTCACCCTGGACGGACAGACCAACGACGTAATCGAAGCCACCCTCCTCCCCCAGGCCGACCACCTCCGCACCCTGCTCGCCGCCGCCCTCGCCAACGACCCCACCGGCGCCCCCTGGTAAGAACCGCCGCCCGCCCCGGACTCGCTCAGCCCGGCGACGGCCCTTCGCCGACAACCCGCCGGTCATCGAACCGCGCACCGATGTTCCTTGATCGAACGTGCGATCCGTAAGATCGTTTGAGGCATGCAGGCGCACGCGCGAACTCCAGCGTGCCGCGCCCGCGGCCTGACCCTGTGCGAAGCCCCCCTTTCGACGGGCTCGGGCAGCCTCATCGCAGGCCGTCGGCGCCGAAGGCACCGTGCGAACTGCTCCGGGCCCGCCCGCGGGAGATGTCGGCCGACCAGCCCCCTGAGGGGACGAAGAATGCTTGCCCTGCCAGGCGCGACGTGTGTCGTACCAGGGCGGGCGGAAGCCGGGCTGCGCCTCAGGAAGTCGGCTCAGCCCGGAAACCGAGGAATCAAGGAGATGGACGAAGTGCGTGTGCTGTTGTCGACGTATGGGTCACGCGGGGACGTCGAACCGCTGGTGGGCCTCGCAGTACGGCTGCGGGAACTCGGCGCGGAAGTCCGGGTGTGCGCCCCGCCGGACGAGGACTTCGCGGAACGGATGGCCGGAGTCGGTGTGTCCGTGGTCGGCGTCGGGCAGTCGGCCCGCGCCCTGACGACCGCGGCACCGCCGCCGTCGATGGGCAATCTGCCCCAGCGCGCAGCCGAACTGATAGCCAGCCAGTTCGAGGTCATGCCCGCGGCGGCAGAGGGCTGCGACGTGCTGATGGCCACAGGCGCGATGCCGGCCATCGCCGGAGCGCGGTCGATTGCCGAGAAGCTGGGCATCGGCTACGTGTCCGCGATCTTCCAGCAGCTGACCCTGCCCTCTCCTCAGCGCCCCCCGCTGGCCTACCCGGGCCGGCCGTTCCCGCCGGAGGTGACCGACAACCGCGCGCTGTGGGACCTCGACGCCCAGAGCATCGACGCACTGTTCGGCGAGGCCCTCAACACCAACCGGGCGTCGATCGGCCTGCCGCCGGTGGACAACGTACGCGACTACGCCTTCGGCGACCGGCCGTGGCTGGCGACGGACCCGGTGCTCGACCCGTGGCACGAGACGCCGGACCTCGACGTCGTCCAGACCGGCGCGTGGACCCTGCCCGACGAGCGACCGCTCCCGCAGGACCTGGAGGCCTTTCTGCAGGACGGCGCGCCGCCCGTCTACGTGGGCTTCGGCAGCATGGCCGTGCGCGCCGGGCAGGACGCGGCCCGGGTGGCCATCGAGGCGGTTCGCGCGCAGGGTCGCCGGGTACTCGTCGGGCGCGGCTGGGCGGACCTGGGCCTCATCGACGAGCGGGGCGACTGTTTCGCCATCGGCGAGGTCAACCACCAGCAGATGTTCCGGCAGGTGGCTGCCGTCGTGCACCACGGCGGCGCGGGGACGACCACCACGGCCGCCCGGGCCGGTGCCCCCCAAGTGGTGGTGCCCCAGTTGGCGGACCAGCCGTACTGGGCGGCCCGGGTGGCTGAACTCGGCATCGGTACGGCTCACGACGGCCCCGTCCCGACCGTCGCGTCCCTGTCCGCCGCACTCAGCACGGCCCTCTCCCCCGAGACGGGAGCACGAGCGAAGGCAGTCGCGGGCACCGTCCGCACCGACGGGGCGGCGGCGGCCGCGAAGCTGCTCCTCGACACGGGGAACCCGCGCCGCTGAAGCACGGCCGGTGACAGCGGCGGCGGTGAGGGGGTGGGAGGAGGAGGCGGGCCCGGTCGCGGGCCCGGAGGCGGTGCTGCTGCTGGGCACCCTGTGCGACGCCACCCGCCGCCGGGGGGGAGTGGCACCTCCTATCCGTGCCGCGGACCCCGCCGCGGCCGCTGGTCACGGCGAGTGCGCTTGCGCGGGACGTCGTCCGGCCCGGCCTGCTGCCCGAGGTGCCGGCCGCGCACCGCCCGCCGCGGGAGCGTCCGGGCACGTGACGGCCACGGGTTCACCGGCGCCGGGGCCCCTGTCCGGGCGGGGTGGGGCGGGTGCCCCAACGGTCTGGCCGGCGGGGGGCACCGCGTCCTTTAGGATTCAGGCCGGCCGTGGGGCTGCGGCTCGTCGCTGTGCGCGGCGGCTGCGGAGAGGGCGGGCCGGCCAGTCCAGGAGAGCGGCCTGGGTCAGGGTTGTGGTCCGTACGGGGACCCTATGACGTTGATCATGAAGCTCCCGGGGAATTGCGTGCCCGCCGGCGTGCGTCTCAGTGGTGTGAGGTGCCCAGTCCACCCACCCGCGTACAGAAGACCCCCAGGGAGAAGTGAGGTATGCCAGTGATCTGCGTCGGAGGCATGATCGGGATCGGCAAGACGAGTGTGGCCGAGCTGCTCGCCAAGGAGCTGGGCAGCGAGGTCTTCTACGAGAGCGTGGAAGACAATCCGATCCTTCCGCTCTTCTACACGGCGGGCCCCGAGGAGATCCAGGCGAGGCGCTACCCCTTCCTGCTCCAGCTCTACTTCCTGCAGACGCGGTTCGCCTCGATCAAGGAGGCGTACAAGCAGGGCGACAACGTCCTGGACCGGTCCATCTACGAGGACTGGTACTTCGCCAAGGTCAACCACGACCTCGGCCGGATCAGCTCCCTCGAGATGCGGGTGTACGAGGGGCTGCTCCACGAAATGATGCGCGAGATCGACGGCCTGCCGTACCGCAAGGCTCCCGATCTCATGGTCTACCTCAAGGCGGACTTCGAGACGGTGCTGCACCGTATCGGGCTGCGGGGCCGCGATTTCGAGCAGGACGAGAGCCTCGTCGAGTACTACCGGACGCTGTGGTCCGGCTACGACGACTGGGTGCACAAGCACTACGCGGCCAGCGAGGTCCTCGTCGTCGACATGAACCGGACGGACGTGGTGAACGATCCCGAGGACGCGGCCCGGGTGGTGCAGGAGGTCAAGGACGCCCTGGCCGCGGTCAGGCGCCGGGCCTGAGTGCAGGGCGTGCCCCGTGAACCTGCCGGCCCGGGCTCGGTCAGGGAGGGGCCGCCCGGTACGGGGCCTCGGCGGGGTACGGCGGCCGGCGCCGGAGCGCCCCTTGTGCCCACGCGGTCAGGGCGCGAGCGAGCGGGCCAGCAGGTGGGCGTCGAGGAAGCCCCGTTCGGAGGCCGGGTCGTGGAGCAGCTGGGCGAACGGGGCGAGCCCGGCGGCGGTCAGCAGGTCGGCGAACCGGTCGACGGGCCAGCTGTAGGCGGGGGTCACCTTGTGGTCGAAGCGGACCGGCTCGGGTCCGCCGGTCGCGAAGAAGGAGACCAGGAGCAGGCCGCCCGGTGCGAGGGCGCGCGCCTGCTCGGCGAGCAGGGCGGGGAGTTCGCCGGGCGGGGTGTGGATCATCGAGTAGTGGGCCAGGATGCCGCCGAGCGTGCCGTCCTCGACCGGCAGGGCCTCCATCCGCGCCTCGTCGAACCGCAGCGCGGGGTGGGCCCGGCGGGCGTGGTCGATCATGGCCGGGGAGAGGTCGAGGCCGAAGGCGTCCAGCCCCAGGTCGTGGAGCATGGCGGTCAGGTGTCCGGGGCCGCAGCCGGCGTCGGCCGTCCGCAGGTTTCCCGTGCCGCGGACCAGCTCGGCGAAGGTGGTGATCATGGCCCGTGCGAACGGCTGCGTCTCCAGGCGGCCGGCGAACAGTGACGCGTACAGCTCGACGATCCCGTCGTAGGCCGCCCTGGTCCCGTCCTGGTGCTCCGCCACGGGGGAGAAGCTGACATCCCCGTGCCGGCCCCGTCCCCGGGGACGGGCGTCCTTTCCCACGGTCAGGGGACGGCCCATCAGCGGGTCCTGGGTGTTCGGGCCGGCCCGGAGGCGGAGGGCTCGCGGCCCTCCAGGGCATGGCGGAGCTTGTCCATAGTCATGGCCAGATCGTAGACCGGCGTCCCGGGGCCCGGGCCTGCGGCCCGTGGGCGCGCGCGGGCCGTTCGCCGGGCGACGGTCCACTCGACCGGGGGCTCGTCACGGCGTCCTCGCACCCGGAGGGCCTCGGCCCGGTGCCGGGCGGACAGCAGGACCAGGCGCCGGCCGCGTGCTTCCGCTCGGCGTCGCCGCGGCGCCGATGGCCTGCCTGACGGAGTGGCGCGTGGCCCTGGCCGCCGACCTGCTGCGCGAGTCCGGCGCCCCGCTGGACGTCGTCGCCCGGCGGGTCGGCCCCGGCCGCGGGTTCGCCGTCAGCCCGGTGTTCCAGCGGGCGTACGGCGTCAGCCCGCAGGAACACCGCAGCGCCGGTCCGCGGTGCGTCGCGGCGGCCCGCAGCCGTGCGTAGCCGCCGCGCCGCCGCCGCGGGCGGCGGCTGACCGGGTCAGCCGCCGGAGCGGCGCTCCGGGACGCTGCCGTGCAGGACGTAGCGCTTCCCGCCGATGCCGCGTACGCCCGGCGTCTCCTTCGTGAGCCTGGTCGTCTCGTGGGCGATCGGGCTGGCGAGGAAGGCCAGGTGCTCCTCGTCGCCGGTGAACTCGGCGTAGTTCAGGACGCGGCTGCCGTCGAGGCTGTAGTGGAAGTGTGCCGAGAGGAGTCCCGGGGTGGCCTCGGTGAGCGGCCCGTCGAGCAGCCGGTCGATGACGTTGCGCTGTGCGGCGCGGCCGTCGACGTCGAAGGTGGGCGCGACGATGCGGGTGGGGGCGCTCCCGGTGTCGAAGACGGTGCTGCGGTAGCGCTCGAAGGCGATGGGGGCGCTGCGTTCGATGTCGGTGCCGCCGGCGCCGAGGCCGCGCAGGGGTGCGGGGGCGCGGAAGGCGCGGCCCGATGCGAGGTACGCGTCGATGTCCGTCCACTGCTCGTAGGTCCAGACGTTCTCGCCCTCGGTGCTCACGTAGCAGTTCTGCGACAGCAGGCCTTCGGGGCGGGGGGCGGCGGACCATTCGGCGACGACGGCGTCGGCCACGGCCCGCTGGATGTCGGCGGTGCCCACGTGGAGCGGGGTGATGAGCGCGAGCGTCGAGTCCGGGCGGTCGATGGTGGGGTGGACGGGAGTGGCCATGTCTGTCTGTCTCCTTGTGGTTCTCAGCCGTCGGTCCGCCGCTGGTTCACGGGGTGGCCGAGGCGGCCGTTTTCGTCCGCAGGTCCGGGGACGGGGTGTCCGGGGAGTCCTGCGGCAGATCCGGGGGTCCGGCCGGGCGGCCGGTGTTGCGCAGCAGGACCGCCACGGCCACGGCCAGTACGGTCACGACGACGGCGCAGGTGAGGGCGACGGCGTGCAGGCTGTCCAGGAACGCGGCCCGGGCGGAGTCCAGGAGGTCGCCGCTGAGCTGCTGCGGGAGTTCGGCGGAGGCGCGCACGGCGCCGCCGAGCGATTCCCCGGCGGATGCGGTGGCCTCGGCCGGGACGGCGCCGAGGTCGCTGTCCGCGATGCCGTCCCGGTAGACGGCGCTGCCGATGCTGCCGAGGACGGCGAGGCCGAGGGCCCCGCCGAGCTCGTTGCCGGTGGAGGTGACGGCCGACGCGGCGCCGGCCCGCTCGGGCGGGGCGGCGCTGACGGCCATGTCGGTACCGAGGACGCCCATGGCGGCCAGGCCGACGAACAGGACGACGGTTCCGGTGACGAGGACGGCCAGGCCCGAGACGTCGACCTGGGTGATGATGCCGAAGCCGGCGGCGGCGACCAGCAGGCCGAAGGCCATGACGTACGCGGGCCGGATACGGCGCGCCACGGAGGGGGTCAGGAGCGCGACGGGGATGCCGGCGAGGGTCATCGGCAGCGTCCACAGCCCGGCCTCCAGCGGCGGGAGGCCGTGGACGAGCTGGAGGTACTGGGCGGCGAAGAAGTTGATGCCCATCATGACGGCGCTGTTCAGGAGCAGGGCGACGATCGCGGTGTTGAAGCGGGCGGTGCTGAACAGGGCCAGGTCCAGGAGCGGGTCGGAGGAGGCGCGCTGGCGGCGTACGAAGGCCACGCCGGCCAGGGCTCCGGCGACGACGGCCGCGGCGGCGGCGAGGGTCGGGCCCTGTTCCGCGATCTGCTTGATCCCGTAGACGACGGCGAGGACGGCGATCAGTGACAGGAGTGCGCTGACGAAGTCCACCCGGCCGGCGTCGTCGGTGCGGTACTCGGGCAGCATCTTCGGGCCGAACACCAGCAGGAGCACCATGACGGGGACGCCCATGAGGAAGACGGCGCCCCACCAGAAGGCGTCCAGGAGTGCGCCGCCGACCAGGGGTCCGAGGGTGGCTCCGACCATGAAGCTGGTCATCCAGATGCCGATGGCGCGCGAGCGCTGGACCTCGTCGTGGAACATGTTGCGGATGAGCGCCATGGTCGAGGGCATCAGTGTCGCGCCGGCGATCCCGAGGAGTCCGCGGGTGACGATGAGCATCTCGGCGCTCGTGGAGAAGGCGGCGAGGACGGATGCGCCGGCGAAGGCCGCGGCGCCGTAGAGGAGGAGCCGGCGGCGGCCGATGTGGTCTCCGACGGTGCCCGCCGTGACCATCCAGCCAGCGATCATGAATCCGTAGATGTCGACGATCCAGAGCAGCTGGGTGCTGCTCGGGCGCAGGTCCTCGCTGAGGTCGGGGACGGCCAGGTGAAGGACCGTCAGGTCCATGGAGACCAGGAGGGTGGGAAGGGCCAGCATGGCCAGCCCGATCCATTCCCTCCTGCCAGCCTTGGCCGGAGCAACCACCATGGAGTACCTCTCTTGCTTGTCACGGGTGACCGACGGGGTCGTCGGGGCAGGTCCGGCCATCGTCCTGCGGGTGATTCGCTGGGATCAACCGGGTTGCCGTCGGATTGTCAGGTCTGAACGGGGATATGACCTCGGGTCACGCGTCGAGGCCCTGGTGGAGGTGGTAGCGCTTGTAGCCGATGGGGCGGACTCCGGGCATGTCCTGCGCGATCCGCAGGGACCGGTGGCGGGTGGCTCCTTCGAGGAACTCGACGTGGGCCTGGTCGCTCACCCATTCCGCGAAGTTGATCACGCGGGTGCCGTCGAGGCTGAGGTGGAAGTGGGAGGCGATCAGGCCGGCCTGTTCCTCGGCGGGGGCCTTCTCGAGGTTGCCGACGACCTGGGCCACGATCGTCTCCTGCCGGTTCGCGCCGTCCACGTCGAAGCTGGCGGCGACCACGGCGTTCGGTGCGCCCGCGTCCGGGTCGGCCACCACGCTGCGGTGCAGGCGGAACTGGATCGGCTCGACGCGGGCGGGGCCGTCCGGCAGGCTGCGCAGGAAGGTCCGGTAGACGGTGTCGTCGGTGCACTGGGCGTAGGTGAGCACCGTGTCGTGGTCGGTGCTCAGGTAGCAGGAGAGGTGGAGGATCCCCTCGGGCCAGGGCGTCGAACGCCAGGCGGCGACGATCTCGTCGAGGACGGCCCGCCCCTGGTCGGCGCCGTCGACGAACCAGTAGCTCATGTAGCGGACGTGCGCGTCGGGGCGGGCGATCCGGGCCATGGTGGCCTGCGGAGCGGTGGAATCGGTCGTGGTCATGGTCGTCTCCTGCGAGGGGTGATCGGGTCGGGGCGGGTTCACTCGCCGCTGCCGCCGAAGGAGCGGTGCAGGGCCTCGGCGAGGTCTCCGTCGCCGCTGACCCAGGCCACGTAGCCGTCGGGCCGGATCAGCAGGGCGTCGGCCGCGGCCGGTTCGCCGGGCTGTGCGGGGCGGGTCGCGCGGGCGCGGACCACCTGCACGCGGTCGCCCCAGGCCCGGGCGGTCTGCGCCGGTCCGGGGTCGTCGCCGAGCTGCAGCAGCAGGGTGCGGGCGGGGTGCAGCAGCCGGGTGCTGGTGGTCTCGCTGCCGTCGTCGAGGACCAGCTCGGTGTCGGGCATGCGCATGCCGAGCAGGGGGTGGTCGCCGAGGGCGCTCAGGTCGTAGCGGATGTCCAGGCCGCTGACCAGTCCGGCCAGGTGGCGGGCGGCGGTTTCGTCGCTGAAGACCCGGGTGAGGATGTCGCGCAGGGGCTGCATCTCCTCGCCGCCGAGGAACAGGGTGGCCTGGGCCCGGGTGTTCTTCAGCAGTTCCGCACCCACCGGGTGGCGTTCCTCGTGGTAGGTGTCCAGGAGGTCCTCGTGGGCGCGGCCGGTCAGGACGGCGCCGAGCTTCCAGCCGAGGTTCACGGCGTCCTGGATGCTCACGTTCATGCCCTGGCCGCCGGCCGGGAGGTGGATGTGCGCGGCGTCCCCGGCCAGCAGCACGCGGCCGCGCCGGTACTCGCTCGCCTGGCGGGCGGCGTCGGAGAAGGAGCTCACCCACACCGGGGTGGCGGCGGAGATGTCGTCTCCGCTGACCCGCTTCCACGCCTCGGCGACCTCGGTGAACGAGGGCTGTCCGGTGCGCTGCCGGTACGGGCGGCCGTGCTCGAAGACGACGACGCGCATCGTGTCCGCGCCCAGGGGTGCGGCCAGCAGCATGCCGCCGGGGCGGCGTGCGCCCGACCACAGCTTGGGCAGTTCGAGGTCCTTGACGTCGGCGAGGAGCAGCTCCGCGGTGGCGTCGGTCCCCGGGAAGCCGAAGCCGCCCTCCCGGCGTACGAGGCTGCGGCCGCCGTCGCAGCCCACCAGGTAGCGGGCCGTCAGGCGCTGTTCGCCTTCCGGGGTCCGGACGCGCACCTCGACGTGGTCGCCGTGGTCGGTGAAGCCGGTCACGGCGTGGCCGCGCCGGATGCCGGCGCCGAGTTCCGCGGCCCACTGGGCGAGCATCGTCACCGTGCGCGCCTGCGAGATGCCGGTGACGCCGGCGTGCGTACCGCCGCCGACGGCGAAGTCGACGGGGACGCTGCCGAAGTGGCCGCCGGGCGAGCGGTTCAGTTCGCCGAGCCGGGGCAGCAGTCCGCGCTGGTCGAACACCTCCAGGGTGCGCGCGGTGAATCCCATGCCGCGGGATTCGGCGCTGGGGCTGCTCTCCTTCTCGAGGACGATGACATCGGCGCCCGCGAGCCGCAGTTCCCCGGCGAGCATGAGCCCTGCGGGCCCGGCTCCGACGACGATGACGTCTGTGTCCATTGCTTCGCGCACCTCTTCGCTACTCATCGGTCGTGATCACGGTGATGGCACCGGTCGGACAGCAGTCGGCGATGTCCCGCACCTGTTCGAGGCGGTCCGCCCCCCTGCTGTCGACCGGCTGCTCGACGGCGATGCCGTCGTGGTCCAGCCGGAACAGGTCGGGGCCCATCGCCTCGCACAGTCCTGCGCCCAGGCACAGCTTCCGGTCGACCTGCGCGGTGGCTCGCATGGTGGCTCTCCTTGCCTGAGGTCTCATGGGGACGGCCCGGGCGGCGGGCCGTACGGGGCCGCCCGGAGCAGCGCTTCACGCGCGCGGCGTGCCGGAGGTGACGACCGGCAGTGCGGCCAGCCGGCGGATGGCCCAGCTGTCGATGTAGCGCAGCTGGTCGCGCGGGAGGTCCAGGGACAGGTCGGGGAAGCGCTGGAGCAGGGCGGGGAGGGCGATCACGCCTTCCAGGCGCGCCAGGGCCGATCCCATGCAGTTGTGCAGCCCGTGTCCCAGGCCGACGTGGCGCGGGCCGGTGCGGCCGAGGTCGAGGCGCTCGGGGTCGGGGAAGTGGCGGGGGTCGCGGTTGGCGGCCAGCAGTCCGGCGATCACCGGGGAGCCCGCGGGCAGGACGGTGCCGGCCAGTTCGGTCTCCTCGGTGGTGACGCGGAAGAGCGCCGTGCTGAGGGCGCCCTCGTAGCGCAGCAGTTCCTCGACCGCGCTGCCGGCCAGGTCCGGGGAGGTACGGAGCCGGTCGGCCTGGTCCGGGTGGTCGAGCAGGGCCAGTACGGCGTTGCCGATGAAGCCGCGTACGGTGTCGCTGCCGCCCATGATCATGGCGGCGACCATGCCGACGAGCTCGTCGGCGTCCAGCCGGTCGCCGTCGTCGTCGCTGGTCTGGATCAGGGCCGAGGTCAGGTCGTCCCCGGGGTTGCGGCGCTTGTCCTCGACGAGTTCGGCGGCGTACTCGCAGATCCGGCCGAACGCGGCGGGGGCCTCGTGGATGAGGGCAGGATCGGAGGGGAAGGCCTGGTTGAGGGCGGTGACCAGCTCCCGGTGGCGTTCGATGCGGAAGCCGAGGATCTCGCCGAGCACGCCGGCGGACACCTCGCCCGCGTAGTCGTCCATGACGTCGAAGCGTTCCCGGCGGGCGCAGTCGTCGAGGGTGCGCCGGACCAGGGCGGCCACGGTCTCGCGCCACTGCTCGACGCGGCGGGTCGTGAAGGTGCTCATGGCCAGGCGGCGCAGCCGGGTGTGCACGGGCGGGTCGACGACGGCGATGCCGCGTTCGAGGATGGTGCCCGCGGCGGCGACCAGGCCGGCCGCCTTGAACTCGTCGTTGCCCCAGGTGGCGCCTTCGGCGCTGAACCGGGAGTCGGCCAGTACGGTCTTGACGTCCTCGTAGCGGGTCACGATCCAGGTGGGGACGTTGCCGACCGGGAAGTCGAACCGGTGGACCGGCGAGTTCTCCTGCAGCCAGGCCAGGGTGGGGTACGGGTCCTGGTAGTACTCGGGGGAGAACAGTGCGGTGGGGGGTCCCGCGATGGTCGACAGGGTCATGGTCGTTCGGTCCTTTTCTCTGCTCGGGTCGGGGCGGTGCGGCGGTGCGCCCACGCGGGGCACGTCGGCGCGGGGTGGGTCAGCGCTCGTTCCAGACGTCGGTCGCGGGTGCGAAGAAGTCCAGCAGCTGGGGGATGAACGCCCCTGAGCGGGCGGCGGTGTTGACGAGGCCGTGGACGTAGGTGGCCAGCTTCTCGGCGTCCGCGCCGCCCAGGGACGCGTACGGTGCCCGGTCGAGGCGGTCGGTCTCGCGTTCGACCTCGTCGCGCAGTGCGGCGCCCCGGGCGGTCAGTGCCCCTTCGCGGTCCACGAGGTCGCGGTCCAGCAGGCGTTCGCGGGCGGCCGTCCAGTCCGCTTCGGCCCAGCCGCGCTGGGGCATGACGATGTCCTTGGCCATGCCGTGGGTGCTCGCGCAGTCGATGACGAGGGCGTCGACGCCGGTCAGCTCGAAGTAGCCCAGCACCGCGATGTGCCCGTCGCCCCGGTGTTCGCGCAGCATGGTCGCGGCGTGCCACAGGGCGATGTGCGGGGGGTCGGGCTGCTCCAGGGCGGCGTTGGCGGCGTACAGGGGGCGGCCGGGCAGCGAGCAGCCGGCGGCTGCCTCCGCGGCGAGCTTCGCCGCCTGCGCCATCTCCGGCGACCGTACGGTGTCGGCGCCCAGGAGCCGTTCGAGTGCGGCGCCGGCGGCGGCCTGGCGCGCGAGGACCGCGCGTTCGGGCGACACCTGGTCCCAGAGCGCGGGAACGCGCTGCGCGATGTAGCCGGGGGCGAACGCGTTGAAGGCCGCGGTCACGACCGGTGCGTCGACCGCGCCGAGCGGGGAGGCACGGCTGGCGAGGTAGACGCTCGACGGGTCGGTGACGGCGAATTCGGCGAGTTCGTTCGCCAGGTCGGCGGTGAAGTAGGGGATGGAGTGCAGCGCGTTGATGGACTGCGCGCAGCGTCGCGCATACGAAGCCATAGTGCCCTCAAGGAACGTCGGGGAGCGGGTCCGGAGAGAAACTCCAGCGGTCTCCGCGTCACGAAATCGGCTGGGCCGAAATCCGAGGGAGATGACGACGAGTCTCTTGGACGGAACGGGGCCGGGCAAGGAATTTGACGAAAGAATGACGTGACGTGAGGGGAACGTCAGAGGAAGGAAAAGTGGGGAGGAGGGGCGGCCGGAGAAGTATTTCTCAGAACTCTGAAGACTTCGGAGCTGATCTCGGAGGGCGGCACGGGAAGGGTGCCTCGGGCCGTCCTCAGGGAAGCGGACCCGGCCGCGAGACCGTGGTCGTCGAGGCCGGCGCCGAGCCCGGGCGGCGCGCCGCCGAGAAGTCCGGCCCCGCCGCCTCCGGGGACACCCTCGCCTCCCCCACCTCCGGCGCCGCCGTCTGCGGCATCAAGGACTGCCGTCCTTGAGCGGGAATCCGCCCGGAAACAGGGGCACGGCGGGGTGTTTTTTACGTTTCTCTGTAGGAAATGGCACCCGCTGCTGAAGAACGAGGCAACCCATGACGAAACATCACCAGGGTTTGCATTGCGATCCATTGCGGCCGCTCCTTTCATTGCGGAGACTCATGAACAGCTTTCCGCTGAAAGGAATCCTGAAATGGCTGAGGAGAGGTACATGGACGCTGCCGTGATTGTCGTGGGCGCGGGGCCGGCCGGGCTGACGCTCGCCGGTGAGCTGCGGCTCGCGGGGGTCGATGTCATCGTCTTGGAGCGCCTCCCCCAGCGCACCGGTGAGTCCCGCGGTCTCGGCTTCACCGCCCGCACGATGGAGGTGTTCGACCAGCGCGGCATCCTGCCCCGCTTCGGTGACGTCGAGACCAGCAACCAGGGTCACTTCGGGGGCGTTCCCATCGACTTCGCGGTCCTGGAGGGGGCCCTGCAGGCCGCGAAGACGGTGCCGCAGTCGGTGACCGAGACGCACCTGGAGGAGTGGGCGGTCGGCCTCGGCACCGATCTGCGGCGCGGCCACGAGGTCCTGTCCATCGACGACGACGGCGACGGCGTCTCCGTGACCGTCCGGGGGCCCGAGGGCGAGCAGACCCTGCGGGCCGCCTACCTCGTCGGGTGCGACGGCGGGCGCAGTACGGTGCGCAAGGCGGTCGGCTTCGACTTCCCCGGCACGGCCGCCACGATGGAGATGTTCCTCGCCGACCTGAAGGGCATCGACCTGAAGCCCCGCATGATCGGGGAGACGCTGCCCGGCGGCATGGTGATGGTCGGTCCGCTTCCCGGCGGGGTCACCCGGATCATCGTGTGCGAGCGCGGCACCCCGCCGCAGCGGCGGACCGGCCCGCCGGAGTTCCAGGAGGTCGCGGACGCCTGGAAGCGGCTGACCGGTGACGACATCTCGCACGCCGAGCCGGTCTGGGTGAGCTCCTTCGGCGACGCCACGCGGCAGGTGACGGAGTACCGGCGCGGCCGGGTGCTGCTGTCGGGCGACTCCGCGCACATCCACCTGCCGGCCGGCGGGCAGGGCATGAACACGAGCATCCAGGACTCGGTGAACCTCGGCTGGAAGCTCGGCGCCGTGGTGAACGGCTGGGCGCCGGAGGGCCTGCTGGACACCTACCACTCCGAGCGGCACGCGGTCGGCAAGCGCCTGCTGATGAACACCCGCGCCCAGGGCCTGCTGTTCCTCAGCGGACCGGAGGTACAGCCGCTGCGCGACGTGCTCGGCGAGCTGGTCGCGTACGAGGACGTCAGCAAGCACCTCGCCGCCATGGTGAGCGGCCTGGAGATCACCTACGACGTCGGCTCCGGCAGCCACCGGCTGCTCGGCAGGCGCATGCCGCAGGTGGAGCTGACCGTCGGGCAGCGCCGCACGTCGAGCCGGCAGCTGCTGCATCCGGCCCGCGGCGTGCTGCTGGACTTCGAGGACAACGCCCGGCTGCGGGCCCGGGCGGCCGGCTGGGCCGACCGCGTGGACATCGTCACCGCCGTACCCGGCGAGCTGAGCGGGGCGAGCGGCCTGCGCGGGACCTCCGCCGTGCTGATCCGTCCCGACGGCTACGTGGCCTGGGCCGCGCCCGGCAGCCACCACGACCTGCCGATGGCCCTGGAGCGCTGGTTCGGCAAGCCCCTGGCGGTCTGAGGACCGGTCCGCCCGCGCAGATGCAGTCAGACCAGCAAGCGAACTGGAGGCACACAGCCATGGCCACTACACAGACAACGGGTGCACGGCCCTCGGCCGGTCCGGCCGAGGAGCGCCGCGCCGTCGTCACGGCGGCCCGTACCGTCTTCGCCCGCGAGGGCTGGAGGCACACCACCGTCGGGGCCGTGGCGGACGAGGCCGGGCTGGAGCCCGGAACGGTCGAGCACTTCTTCAAGGACAAGGAGCAGCTGCTGCTGTCGGTCCTGCTCGACAGTGCTGCCTCCGTCGCCGCCGCGCTGACGGTGATCGCCGAGGAGCACCTCGGCGAGGTGACCGATCTGGAGCGGGACCTGACCGCGCTGGGGCGGGCCTGGCTGTCGCCGCTGGCCGACTTCCCCGAGCACTTCGCCGTCGTCCGGCACCTGGGGGCCGAGATCACCCGGTTGCCGGGCGGAGTGGTGGAGATGTGGCAGACCTCCGGTCCGCGGCAGGCCCAGCGCGAGCTCGCGCGCCGACTGGAGCGGCTCGGCGACGCCGGGCTCCTCGACATCCCGGACAGCAACCACGCTGCCGGCCGTTTCATCCAGCTGGTCGCGGGCGGTGTCGTCCAGGGATCGTTCCACGGCGCGCTGCCGCTGTCGGACTTCGAGACCGAAGCCCTCGTCGCGACCGGTGTGGCGGACTTCATCCGCCTCTTCAGCCCCGCAGCCCCGCGCTGACCCACGGAAGAGAGAAGACATGCACAGCACCCTGATCGTGGCCCGCATGGATGTGGAGTCCAGCGTCGAGGTCGCCAAGCTCTTCGGCGAGTTCGACCGGACCGAGATGCCGCACCGCATGGGTACCCGGCGCCGCCAGCTGTTCTCGTACAACGGCCTGTACTTCCACCTCCAGGACTTCGACTCCGACAACGGCGGCCAGCTGATCGAGGAGGCGAAGACGGATCCCCGTTTCGTGCAGATCAGCCAGGACCTGAAGCCGTTCATCGAGGCGTACGACCCGCAGACCTGGCGTTCCCCGGCGGATGCGATGGCCACCCGCTTCTACAACTGGACGGATTCGCAGTGAATCCGTCTCTCGACGACATGATGGGAGGCCACTGCTCGTGGGCCGCCGTGTAGTGATCACAGGTGTCGGTGTACTGGCACCGGGAGGCATCGGTGCCAAGAACTTCTGGAGTCTGCTGAGCGAAGGCCGCACAGCGACCCGGGGCATCACCTTCTTCGACCCCTCCTCCTTCCGCTCCCGGATCGCGGCCCAGGCCGACTTCGACCCGCAGGCGCACGGGCTGACGCCCCAGGAGATCCGCCGCATGGACCGCGCCGCGCAGTTCGGCGTGGTCACCGCCCGCGAGGCGCTCGCGGACAGCGGCTTGGACCTGGCGGGCTTCGACCCGTACCGCACCGGTGTCACCATCGGCAGCGCGGTCGGCGCGACCACCGGACTCGACGACGAGTACCGGGTGGTCAGCAACGACGGCCGGCTCGACCTGGTCGACCACACGTACGCGCCGCAGCACCTGTACAACCACTTCGTGCCCAGCTCGTTCTCGGCGGAGGTGGCCTGGGCGGTCGGCGCGGAGGGCCCGGCCACGGTGGTCTCCACCGGGTGCACGTCGGGTCTGGACTCGGTGGGCCACGCCGTCGAGCTGATCCGTGAGGGTACGGCCGACGTGATGATCGCCGGTGCGACGGACGCGCCGATCTCGCCGATCACCATGGCCTGCTTCGACGCGATCAAGGCGACGACGCCGCGCAACGACGACCCCGAGCACGCCTCGCGGCCGTTCGACGGCACCCGCAACGGCTTCGTGCTGGGCGAGGGCTCCGCGGTGTTCGTGCTGGAGGAGCTGGAGAACGCGAGGAAGCGCGGTGCGCACATCTACGCGGAGATCGCCGGCTACGCCTCGCGGTGCAACGCCTTCCACATGACGGGCCTGCGCCCCGACGGCCGCGAGATGGCCGAGGCGATCCGGGTGGCGCTGGACGAGGCGCGGATGAACCCCGATCAGATCGACTACGTCAACGCCCACGGCTCGGGCACCAAGCAGAACGACCGGCACGAGACGGCCGCGTTCAAGCTGAGCCTGGGCGACCACGCCTACCGCACCCCGGTCAGCTCCATCAAGTCGATGGTGGGCCACTCCCTGGGTGCCATCGGTTCGATCGAGATCGCCGCCTCGGTGCTGGCGATGGAGCACAACGTGGTGCCGCCCACCGCGAACCTGCACACCCCGGACCCGGAGTGCGACCTCGACTACGTCCCGCTGGTCGCCCGCGACCACCGTACGGACGCGGTCCTGACGGTCGGCAGCGGATTCGGCGGGTTCCAGAGCGCGATGGTGCTGGCCCGTCCTGAGAGGAGCGCGTCATGAGCGCCAAAGCAGTCATCACCGGTATCGGCGTCGCCACCCCCAACGGGCTGGGCGTCGACGACTTCTGGGCCGCGACCCGTGTCGGCAAGAACGCCATCGACCGGATCACCCGGTTCGACCCGTCGCCGTACCCGTCGAAGCTCGCCGGTGAGATACGCGGGTTCGTGGCCGAGGACCACCTGCCGAGCCGGCTGATCCCGCAGACCGACCGGATGACCCGCCTCGCGCTGGTCGCCGCGGACTGCGCCTTCGAGGACGCCGGCGTCAAGCCGGGCGACATCCCCGAGTACGACATGGGGGTCGTGACCGCCTCCACCTCGGGCGGCTTCGAATTCGGCCAGAACGAGCTGAAGAACCTGTGGAGCCAGGGCAGCCAGTACGTGTCCGCGTACCAGTCCTTCGCCTGGTTCTACGCCGTCAACAGCGGCCAGATCTCCATCCGCAACGGGATGCGCGGCCCCTCCGGTGTGGTCGTCTCCGACCACGCGGGCGGCCTGGACGCCATCGCGCAGGCGCGGCGGCAGATCCGCAAGGGCAGCAAGCTGATCTTCTCCGGAGGGTTCGACGCGTCGGTCTGCCCGTGGGGCTGGGTGGCGCAGATCGCCGGCGGACGGCTGTCCACCAGCGAGGAGCCGGAGCGCGCCTACCTGCCCTTCGACCGGGCGGCCTCCGGTTACGTACCGGGCGAGGGCGGTGCGCTGCTGATCCTGGAGGACGAGGAGTCGGCGCGCGCCCGGGGTGCGCAGAAGATCTACGGCGAGATCGCCGGGTACGGGTCGACCTTCGACCCGAAGCCGGGCAGTGGCCGCGAGCCGGGGCTGCGCCGCGCCATCGAGGTGGCGCTGGCCGACGCGGGCGCCGAGCCGGGCGACGTGGACGTGGTCTTCGCCGACGCGGCCGGCACGCCGCAGCTGGACCGTGAGGAGGCCGACGCGATCACCGCGGTCTTCGGTCCGTACGGGGTCCCGGTGACCGCGCCGAAGACGATGATCGGGCGCCTGTACTCCGGGTCCGCCCCGGTGGACGTGGTGTCGGCCGTCCTCGCGATGTGCGAGGGCCTGATCCCGCCCACCACCAACGTGGAGCTCGCCCCCGAGTACGCCCTGGACCTGGTGACCGGGCAGCCGCGGACGGCTTCGCTGCGCACCGCCCTGGTGCTGGCGCGCGGCGTCGGCGGCTTCAACTCCGCGGTCCTGGTGCGCGCACCGCACTGACCGCCGTACGCGGGCCGCCCGCCCGCCGAAACGCACACACCCACCGAACCGCACACATCAACGAGAGACGAGGGACCACATGTCCAAGCAGGAGTTCACCGCCGAGGACCTCAAGCGCATCCTCCTGGAGGGTGCCGGCGCCGGTGAGGACGTCGACCTGGACGGCGACATCCTCGACATCGACTTCGAGGAGCTGGGCTACGAGTCGCTGGCGCTGCTGGAGACCGGCGGCCGCATCGAGCGCGAGTTCGCCATCTCCCTGGACGACGACATCTTCGCGGACAACCGGACCCCGCGCGCGCTGGTCGCGGCGATCAACGTCTACCTCGACGAGCTCGCGTCCGTCTGATCCGCCCGCCCCCCATCTTTTCCGAATCTTGGAGTACTGAGACATGTCGCAGCAGGACAAGCGGGTCGCCCTCGTCACGGGCGGTACCAGTGGGATCGGGCTGGCCGTGGCCCGGCTCCTGGCCGGCACGGGCCACCAGGTGTTCATCGGCGCGCGCAACGCCGACAACGTCGCCGAGACCGTCAAGACGCTGCAGGCCGAGGGCCTGGACGTCGACGGCACCACCCTCGACGTCCGCTCCACCGACGACGCCGTCGCGTTCGTCCAGGCCGCGGTGGACCGGTTCGGCACGGTCGACGTGCTGGTCAACAACGCCGGGCGCAGTGGGGGCGGGGTGACCGCCGACATCGAGGAGAGCCTCTGGCACGACGTCATCGACACCAACCTGAACAGCGTCTTCCGGCTGACCCACGCGGTGCTCAACACCGGTGGCATGCGCCACAAGGACCGCGGCCGCATCATCAGCATCGCCTCGACGGCGGGCAAGCAGGGTGTCGTCCTCGGCGCCCCGTACTCGGCCTCCAAGCACGGCGTGGTCGGCTTCACCAAGGCGCTGGGCAACGAGCTGGCGCCGACCGGCATCACCGTGAACGCGGTCTGCCCCGGTTACGTCGAGACGCCGATGGCGCAGCGCGTGCGGCAGGGCTACGCGGCCGCGTACAACGCCTCCGAGGACGCCATCCTCGAGAAGTTCCAGTCCAAGATCCCGCTGGGCCGCTACTCCACCCCGGAGGAGGTGGCCGGTCTGGTCGGCTACCTGGCTTCGGACATCGCCGCCTCCATCACCTCGCAGGCGCTCAACGTCTGCGGCGGTCTCGGCAACTTCTAGAGCCGGCCCGCCTTCCAGAGAGCCGGCCCGCTGCCCGCGGTACCGGACCCGAATCCAAAGGAGCATGAGCATGTCGCAGCCCGGCCTGCGCGAGGTGGAACACGAGATCACGATCTCGGCGCCGCCCGCCGCCGTCTACCGGTTGATCGCCGAGGTGCAGAACTGGCCCCGGATCTTCCCGCCGACGGTCCACGTCGACCACGTGGAGCGGGGCGAGGGGACCGAGCGCATCCGCATCTGGGCCACCGCCAACGGTGAGCCGAAGAGCTGGACCTCGCGGCGCACCCTCGACCCGGAGAACCTGACGGTCACCTTCCGCCAGGAGGTCTCCGCGCCCCCGATCGCCGCCATGGGCGGCACCTGGATCGTCGAGGCCGTCGGCCCGGAGGCCTCCCGGGTCCGGCTGCTGCACGACTACCGGGCCGTGGGCGACGACCCGAAGAGCCTGGAGTGGATCGACGAGGCCGTCGACCGCAACTCGCGCTCGGAGCTGGCCGCCCTGAAGGAGAACATCGAACTGGCGTACGCCACCGAGGATCTGACCTTCTCCTTCGAGGACACGGTCCAGATCAACGGGTCCGCCAAGGACGTGTACGACTTCATCAACGAGGCCGACCGCTGGGAGGAGCGCCTCCCGCACGTCGCCAAGGTGCGGCTGGACGAGGACGTCCCGGGTCTGCAGACGCTGGAGATGGACACCCGGGCCAAGGACGGCTCGGTGCACACCACCAAGTCGTACCGGGTGACCTTCCCCCACCAGAAGATCGCCTACAAGCAGGTCACCCTCCCGGCGCTGATGACCCTGCACACCGGCTACTGGACCTTCACGGAGAACGAGTCCGGCGTCGCCGCGTCCTCCCAGCACACGGTGACCATCAACACCGCGAACATCGCCCGCATCCTGGGCCCGGAGGCACAGCTCTCCTGCGCCAAGGAGTACGTGCACACCGCGCTGAGCACCAACAGCCGCGCCACGCTGGGCCACGCCAAGGAGTACGCGGAAGCCAGGGCGGTCTGACCGTGGCCGGGGACTTCACACACACCCAGGTGATCGTGGTCGGCGCCGGACCGGTGGGGCTGATGCTCGCGGGCGAGCTGCGCCTCGCCGGAGCGGACGTGGTGGTCCTCGAAAAGCTGACGGCGCCGACCACGCAGTCGCGGGCGTCCACCCTGCACGCCCGCACCATGGAGATCCTCGACGGCCGGGGCCTGCTCGCGCAGCTCGGCGAGGTGCCCCAGGACGTCATGGGGCACTTCGGGGGGATCCCGCTCGACCTGACGCTTCCCGGCCCCTACCCGGGCCAGTGGAAGGTCCCGCAGACCCGGATGGAGGAGCTGCTGGGGCAGTGGGCGCACGGCCTCGGTGCGGACATCCGGCGCGGCCACGAACTGACCGGGCTGACGGTGGCCGGGGACCACGTCGAGGCACGGACGGTGCGTCCGGACGGGAGCACGGCGTCGTTCCGGGCCGCCTACCTCGTCGGCTGCGACGGGGAGGACAGCGCGGTGCGGCGACTGGCCGGCTTCGCCTTCCCCGGCACGGACGCGGGCCGCGAGCTGCTGCGCGCGGACGTGGCCGGCATCGACGTACCCAACCGCCGCTTCGAGCGGCTGGAGGGCGGGCTGGCCATCGCCGCCCGGCGTCCCGACGGCGTGACCCGGGTGATGGTGCACGAGTTCGGTGCGGTGCCGCGGGGCGGTGCGCCGTCCTTCGCGGACGTCGCCGACACCTGGAAGCGCGTCACCGGCGAGGACATCGGCGGCGGTACCCCGCTGTGGGTGAACTCCTTCGGCGACGCCTCCCGGCAGGCGGCCGCGTACCGCGACGGCCGGATCCTCCTGGCGGGCGACGCCGCCCACCAGCAGATGCCGATCGGCGGCCAGGCGCTGAACCTCGGGCTCCAGGACGCCGTCAACCTCGGCTGGAAGCTGGCCGCGCAGGTGCGGCGGGGCGGGCCCGCAGGGCTCCTCGACAGTTACCACGCCGAACGCCACGCGGTCGGCCGGCGGGTGCTGAGCAACATCGGGGCGCAGGCCCTGCTGCTGCTCGGCTCCGGCGAAGTGGACGCGGCCCGGCAGGTCGTGGCCGAGCTCGTGGGCCACCACGAGGACGTACGGGCCCACCTGGCCGGCATGGTCGCGGGCCTGGACCTCCGCTACGACGTCGGGCCCGGCAGCCACCCGTTGCTCGGTCGCCGGCTGCCGCACCGGCAGCTGGTCACCGGCGACGGCGGGGCGACCAGCACCTCGCTGCTGCGCACCGGGGGCGGCGTCCTGCTGCTGCCGGGCGGGCCGGAGCGGGACGTGCTCGCCGCGGCGGCCGGGCCCTGGGCACCGCTCGTGCGGACGGTCACCGCGAGCGGGACGGACCCGGGCGCCTGCGCCGTGCTGGTCCGGCCGGACGGGCACGTCGTGTGGGCGGCCGGCGACGAGGCGGCCGGATCGGAGACCGGTGACGGCTCCGCCGCCGCTCTCACCGCGGCGCTGACCCGCTGGTTCGGCGACCCGAGGACGACCGGCGCGCAGACATCGGAGGCCTCGGCCCCGGAGGCAGCGGCATCGGACGCGCGGACATCGGACGCGGCCGCCGCGCACGCAGTGACAACAGTCGCAGTGACATCAGTCGCGGCGGCATCAGCCGCAGTGACGGCGAAGACAAGGAGAACTGGTATGGCAGGCAGGCTCAACGGCAAGACCGCCCTGGTCACGGGTTCGAGCCGGGGCATGGGCCGGGCGACGGCCGTCCGGCTGGCCGCGGAGGGCGCGCTGGTCGCCGTCCACTACACCTCCGACGGGGCGGCGGCCGAGCAGGTCGTCTCCTCCATCGAGAAGGACGGCGGGCGCGCCTTCACCGTCCGGGCCGAGCTGGGTGTGCCCGGCGACGTCCACGAGCTGTTCCTCGGCCTGGAGAAGGGCCTGCGGGAGCGGACCGGCGGCACCGACCTGGACATCCTGGTCAACAACGCCGGCGTGATGGGCGGGGTGAAGGCCGAGGACACCACCTCCGAGGTCTTCGACCGGCTCTTCGCGGTCAACGCGAAGGCACCCTTCTTCCTCATCCAGCGGGCCCTGAAGAACATGCCCGACGGCGGTCGCATCATCAACATCTCCTCCGGGCTCACCCACGTCGCGAACCCGGACGAGATCGCGTACGCGATGACCAAGGGCGCCGTCGAGCAGCTCGCCCTGCACTTCGCGAAGCTGCTCGGCCCGCGCAAGATCACCATCAACAGCGTGGCGCCCGGCATCACCCGCAACGGCAACCCGGTGTTCGACATCCCCGAGGCCGTCGAGGCCATGGCCGGCCTCTCCGCCTTCAACCGGGTCGGGGAGCCCGAGGACATCGCCGACGTGGTGACCTTCCTCGCCACCGACGAGGCCCGCTGGATCACCGGCTCCTTCGTCGACGCCACCGGCGGCACGCTGCTCGGCTGAGCCCCACCACCACGACGGAACCGACGGGACAGGCCACGACCATGACGCTTTCCACCCCCACGACCAGGGCCGCCGGGGCCGCCGCGCCGGCCGCCCTGTGGGGCCTGCTGTTCGTCCTCGCGGGCAACATGCTCATCGATGCGCTGGAGGTGTCCGTCGCGCTCGTGGCGCTGCCGTCGATCGGTGCCGATCTGGAGTTGGACACACCCCAGCTCCAGTGGGTGGTCAGCGGTTTCGCGGCGGGCTTCGGCGGGCTGCTGCTCTTCGGCGGCCGGCTGGTCGCCCACCTCGGCCGCCGGCCCGTCTACCTCGCCGCCCTCGCCGTCTTCGCCGCCGCCTCGGTCGCCGGGGCGCTGGCGGACAGCGCCGGGCTGCTGGTCGCGAGCCGCTTCGTGAAGGGCTTCTGCGCGGCGCTGACCGCCCCGACGGGACTGGCCATCATCGCCTCCGTCTTCCCCGAGGGGCCGGCGCGCAGCCGGGCGGTGGCCGTCTACTCGCTCTTCGGGGCGGGCGGCTTCTCCGCCGGACTGCTGCTGTCGGGGGCGCTCAGCGAGGTCAGCTGGCGCTGGGCGTTCGCGTTCCCCGCACCGGTGGCGCTGCTGCTGTTCGCCGCGGGGACGAAGCTGATCCCGCGCGACGGGCCCGGTCCGCGCCCGGCGGGCGGGTACGGCGCGGTGAGCGCGCTGAGCCTGACCGGGGCGGTGCTGGCGCTGGTGTACGCGATCACGTCGGTGCCCGGCGCGGGCTGGTCCGGCGCCCGTACGGTCGGTGCGTCCGCCCTGGCGGTGCTGCTCGCGGTGGTGTTCGTACGGGTCGAGCTGACCGCGCGCGAACCCCTGGTGCGGCTCGAACTCCTGGCCCGGGAGCCGCTGGTGCGCTCCGCGCTGGGCGCCGGCGCGCTCAACGGCTCGTACCTGGGCCTGCTGCTGGTGGCCACCCTGCACCTGCAGCAACGGGCCGGGTGGAGCCCGCTGGAGACGGGGCTCGCCTTCCTGCCGGCCAGTGCGCCGCTCGCGCTGACCGCCCTGTACTCGGGCCGGATCGCCGCCCGGTTCGGGCCGGCCCGGCTGATCGCGGCGGGGACGGCCGCGGCCGCGCTCGGGTACGCCCTCTACCCGCGCGACGGCCGCGCGGACATCTCGTACGCGGCCGACGTCCTGCCCACGATGCTGCTGGTCGGGGCGGCGTTCGTGCTCGCCTTCACCGCCTTGCACCTGCAGGCCACCGCGGCGGTGCCGGCCGACCGGCAGGCAGCGGCCGGCGGGCTGTACCAGACCTCCGTCCAGCTGGGCGCGGTCCTGGTGACGGCGGCGGTGGCCGCGCTCCACACGGCCGGGACCGGACCGGCCCTGCTGCTGGTGGTGGCCGTCGGCTCGGCCGGTCTGCTGCCGGCGCTGCGCGGCTTACGGCCTCGGCGGGCGGCCGTGCCCGTCGCCGCCCCGTGAGCGGCGTGAGCCGCGTGAGCCCGGTGAGCCGCGCGGGCCGCGCGGGCCGTGTGAGTCCCGCAGGCCGGGTGAGTCCCATGGGCCCCTGAACACCTGAAGCCCAGCCCCCTGCTCCACCTTGTTGAAAGGAACCACCATGTCGCACCAGATCGACCGGTGGGGAACGACATGACGGCACCGAGGTTCACGGTGGAGCCGGACCGGCTCGACCTGTGGCTGGTGCACAGCCCGCGGGGCGCCGACGCCGAGGGGCTGGACCGCTCCGAACTCGACGACGCCGAGCGGCGGCGGGCCGCCGCCTTCGTCCGGCCGGCGGACGGGGTGCTGTACGCGGCCTCCCACGTCGCCCTGCGGCGGCTGCTCGGCCGGTACACCGGCACCGCACCGGACCGGGTGCGCTTCGTGCGGGAGCGGTGCGGGGAGTGCGGCGGGGAGCACGGCCGCCCGGCCGTCGAGGCGCCGTCGCCTCCCTTGCACTTCTCGCTGTCGCACAGCGCGGGCATCGCCCTGGTGGGTGTCGCGGCGGTGCCGGTCGGGGTGGACCTGGAGCGGCTGCCCCGCGGGGCGACGGTGGAGTTCTGCACACCGTCGCTGCACCCCCGGGAGCGCGCCGAGCTGGACGCCGCGTCCGGGGAGGACCGGACCGCGCTGTTCGGCCGGATCTGGACCCGCAAGGAGGCGTACCTGAAGGGTTTGGGGACCGGGCTCAGACGCTCCCCCACCCTGGACTACCTGGGTGGGGACCCGGCCGGGCATCCGGCCGGCTGGACCGTGCTGGACGTGCCGTGCGGACCCGCGCACGTGGCGGCCGCCGCCGTCCGGGGCGGCGCGCCCCGGACGGTGGACATCCGCCGGCTGTCCGGGGAGTGGCTGCGCGCACCCGCCGTGCCCGCCCTGCTCGACGCCTGAACCACGCGCCGTGACGGCGTACCGACCGACGACGCACCACTACCGAGAAGGGCACGACCACATGAGCCGCACCGCATTCGTCTTCCCCGGCCAGGGCTCGCAGCGCGTGGGCATGGGCAGGGACCTGTGCGCGCTGCGCCCCGAGATCTTCGAGCGCTATTTCCGGGCCGCCGACGACGTCCTCGGCGTCCCCCTGTCACGGCTGTGCCTGTACGGGTCGGCCACCGAGCTGGCCGACCCCGCGATCGCCCAGCCGGCCGTGTTCCTGACCAGCCTGGTCACCTACGAGATCCTGCGCGACCACGGCATCGAGCCGGATGCCGTCGCGGGCCACAGCCTGGGCGAGTACGCCGCACTGACCGCCGCCGGCATCCTGCACTGGACGGACGCGCTCGAACTGGTGCGGCTGCGCGGCGAACTGGTCGCGACCGCCAACGACCGGGTGCCCAGCGCCACGGCCGCCGTCATCGGGCTCAGCCGCGCCGAGGTGCGGTGGCTGTGCGGCGAGGCCTCCCGGATCACCGGCCGGGTCATCGAGGTCATGGCCGACAACGACCCGGGGCAGACCGCGGTGTCCGGCGAGAGCGCCGCGGTGGACCGGCTGATCGGCCTGGCCCGCGCGGCGGGCGCCCGGCGGGTCCAGCGGATCGAGACCGGCGGGCCGTTCCACACCAGCCTGCTGCGCGAGGTCGAGGCCGAGTTCACCGAGGCGCTCATCGGCACCCACTTCGGCAACCCGGTGGTCCCGATGGTCTCCAGCGTCACCGGCGCCGAGGTGTCGACCGCCACCGAGGCCGTGGTCGCCCTGCGCGCGCAGCTCACCAGCCCGGTGCGGTGGACCGAGACGGTCCGGCTGCTGGCGGGCCGCGGCACCACCCACTTCGTGGAGGTCGGGCCCGGTCTGGTGCTGACCGGCCTGGGCCGGCGCATCGCACCCCGCGCCCGGACGCTGGCCACCGGCACCGCCCGCCAGCTCGGCCTGACCGTCGCCGCGTTCGCGGCGAGCCGTGACGCCGCCTTCGCCGCCTGACCCACCGACGTACGAGAGTTGAGGAAGACCATGCCCACAGCAGACGGCACGATCGTGAGCCGGATCGACGAACTCACCGAGATCAAGGAAGCAGCGCGGCGCGGCCCGGACCCGGCCGCCACCGAGCGCCAGCACGCCAAGGGCAAGCTGACCGCGCACGAGCGGATCGCGCTGCTCCTGGACAAGGGGTCGTTCAACGAGGTGGAGCCGCTGCGCCGGCACCGCGCGAGCGGGTTCGGCCTGGAGGACAAGAAGCCGCACGGCGACGGCGTGGTCACCGGCTGGGGCACGGTCCACGGCCGCACGGTGTTCGTCTACGCGCACGACTTCCGCGTCTTCGGCGGGGCGCTCGGCGAGGCGCACGCCCAGAAGATCCACAAGATCATGGACCTGGCGGAGGCGGCGGGCGCTCCGCTGGTCTCGCTCAACGACGGTGCCGGTGCCCGCATCCAGGAGGGCGTCAGCGCCCTCGCCGGTTACGGCGGCATCTTCCAGCGCAACACCCGCTCCTCCGGGGTGATCCCGCAGATCTCCGTGATGCTCGGCCCGTGCGCGGGCGGCGCGGCCTACTCCCCCGCCCTCACCGACTTCGTCTTCATGGTCCGCGAGACCTCGCAGATGTTCATCACCGGCCCGGACGTCGTCAAGGCGGTCACCGGCGAGGAGATCAGCCAGAACGGTCTGGGCGGCGCGGATGTGCACTCCGCGGTCTCCGGCGTCTCGCACTTCGCGTACGACGACGAGGAGCACTGCATCGAGGACGTGCGCTACCTGCTGTCGCTGCTGCCGGCCAACAACCGGGAGCTGGCCCCGGTGGAGCACTCGGGCGACCCCGCGGACCGGCTCACCGACGCGCTGCTGGACCTGGTGCCGACCGAGCCCGGGCAGGCGTACGACATCCGCAAGGTGATCGAGGAGATCGTCGACGACGGCGAGTACTTCGAGATCCACCCGGCGTGGGCCACCAACATCGTGTGCGCGCTGACCCGGCTCGACGGGCACGTGGTCGGCATCGTCGCCAACCAGCCCGCCTCGATGGCCGGGGTGCTGGACATCGAGGCGTCGGAGAAGGCCGCGCGGTTCGTGCAGTTCTGCGACGCCTTCAACATCCCGCTGGTGACCCTCGTCGACGTACCGGGCTTCCTGCCGGGTGTGGAGCAGGAGCACAACGGCATCATCCGGCGGGGGGCGAAGCTGCTGTTCGCGTACTGCAACGCGACGGTGCCGCGGATCTCGCTGGTGCTGCGCAAGGCGTACGGGGGCGCGTACATCGTCATGGACTCGCGGTCCATCGGCGCCGACCTGGCGCTCGCCTGGCCCACCAACGAGATCGCGGTGATGGGCGCGGAGGGTGCGGCGAACGTGGTCTTCCGGCGGGAGATCAACGCGGCCGAGGACCCCGAGGCCGTGCGGCAGCAGCGGATCTCCGAGTACAAGGACGAGCTGATGCACCCGTACTACGCGGCCGAACGGGGTCTGATCGACGACGTCATCGACCCGCGTGAGACCCGGTCGGTGCTGATCCGCTCGCTGGCGATGCTCCGCCCGAAGCACGCGGACCTGCCGTCGCGCAAGCACGGCAACCCGCCGCAGTGACGGCCGGTGCCGTCAACGGTTGCGGCACCGGCGACACGCCGTGCCGGAGCGGATCGCCGCCGAGGCCGGTGCACGGGCCGGGCACCGGGTGCTGAACTCCCGTTCCTCCTCCTTCCGATTCCGTTTGGAGAAACCATGACCCAGCTCATCCACATCGAGAAGGGCTCCCCCGACCCGGACGAACTGGCCGCGGTCACCGCGGTGCTGCTCGCCCTCGCCGGGTCCCGTGCCGGGGCGGCGGCCGAGGCCGCTCACGAGCCCCGGCCCGCCGGCCGTACGCCCGTACGCTGGCGGCACCGGGAGCATCGGGGCATCCACCCCACCGGACGCGGCTGGCGCGGCGAAGCAGCAGCGACATGACGGCAGAGGTCCGTGCCATCACGCTCGACGCCGGGGGCATCCCGGTCTCGGCGCTGCTCGCCGAGCCGGTCTCGATGCCGCCGCGCGCCGTCGTGGTGGCCATCCACGGCTGCGGGATGAGCGCCGGCTACTTCGACAGCCGGGCCCGCCCGGGACTCTCGCTGCTCTCCCTGGGCGCCGAGCTCGGCTACAGCGTGCTCTCCGTGGACCGGCCCGGGTACGGGCTGTCGGCCGCGCACCTGCCCGAGGGGCAGGCGCTGGCTGACCAGGCGGCGACCTTGCACGCGGCGCTCGCCGACTTCGCCGGCCGGCACACCACGGGGTGGGGATTCTTCGTGGTCGCCCACTCCAACGGCGGCAAGCTGGCGCTGGCCACAGCGGCGGCCGGGGAGTGCGGTGACCGGCTGCTGGGCCTGGACGTCTCGGGCCTGGGCAACCGGCTCGCGGTGGCCCCGCACCAGTTGCCGGGCCAGGACGGCCACGGTGACTGGCGCCGCCACTGGGGCGCCCTGCGGCTGTATCCGCCGGATGCCTTCCGGCTCGGTCGCGCCCTGGTGTCCCCGGTGCCGGCCTGCGAGGCGCGGGAGGCCCCGCTGTGGCCGGAGCTGTACCCGGGCATCGCCGCGCGCGTGCACGTGCCGGTCCGGTTCACCTTCGCCGAACAGGAGCAGTGGTGGCGCTTCGACGAGGATGCCGTCGCCGCACTGACCGAGCCGCTGGCGGCCCCGACGGTGCGCGTGGAACGCCTGCCGGACGCGGGGCACAACATCAGCCTCGGCTGGTCGGCCCGCGCGTACCACCTGCGGGCGCTCGGGTTCCTGGAGGAGCAGCTGCTGGCCCTGGACGCCGCACCCGCCGAGGCCCGGCACGTGATGCGCGCGGCCGGCGGGAGCAGGCGATCGCCCGTACTCGCGGGCGCACGCTAGTGCGGTACCGCACGGGGCGGCGAGAGCGGCGACGAGGGCGACCAGGGCGGGCGGCCGGAGCGGCCGTTGCGCGGCAACGACTGACGGGGACCCGATGAAACGCGCGCTCGCCCACAGCTTCCAGTCCCTGAGGGTACGCAACTTCAGGCTGTTCGCGGGGGGCCAGCTGGTCTCCGCCACCGGCACCTGGATGATGGTCGTCGGCCAGGACTGGCTGGTGCTGTCACTGACCGGTGACTCGGGGACCGCGCTCGGCGTGGTGACGGCGCTGCAGTTCGCGCCGCTGCTCCTGCTCACCCTGTACGCGGGCGCCCTCGCCGACCGCTACGACAAGCGGCGGCTGCTGATCTCGGCGAACGCGGTCTCGGGGGTACTGGCGCTGCTGCTGGCGGTGCTGGTGCTCGCCGGGGTGGTGCAGCTGTGGCACGTCTGCGTGTTCGCGCTCGCCCTGGGCATCGTCAACGCGGTCGAGGTGCCCACCCGGATGTCCTTCGTCTCCGAACTGGTGGGAGCGGATCTGCTGCCCAACGCGTCGGCGCTGAGCGCCGCGTACTTCAACGCGGCGCGGGTGGTGGGTCCGGCGCTGGCCGGGCTGCTGATCGCCTGGGTGGGCACCGGGCCCGTGATGGCGGTCAACGCGGTGAGCTATCTGGCGACGGTGTGCGCGCTGCGGCTGATCCGCTCCGGTGAGCTGCACCGCCCCGCCGGGGGTGCGGACCGCGCGAAGCGGGCGCGGGCCGTGGACGGAATCCGGTACATGGCGGCCCGGCCGGGCCTGCTGCTGCCGATGGCGCTGGTCGCGGTGGTGGGCATGCTGGGCTTCAACTTCCAGCTGACGCTGCCGCTGTTCGCGAAGACCGTGCTGCACGCCGACGCCGCCGCGTTCGGGCTGCTCACCACCGCGATGGCGGCGGGTTCGCTGGCCGCGGCGTTCGCGACGACGCGGCGGCGCGGCCGGCCGCCGCTGTGGCTGGTGATCGCCGCGGCGCTGGCGTTCGGCGTGCTGGAGCTGCTGGCCGGCCTGGCTCCCTCGTACGCGGTGGCGGCCGTACTGCTCTTCCTCACCGGGTTCGCCTCGATCTTCTTCGCGCAGGCCGCGAACCACCGGATCCAACTGGGCACCGATGCCGACTACCGGGGCCGGGTGATGGCCCTGTACACGCTGGTCTTCCAGGGCACCACGCCGTTCGGCGCGCTGCTGACCGGCTGGCTCAGCGAGCGGTACGGGGCCCGGGCGGGCCTGTTGGCGGGCGGGGCGGCCACGGTGATTGCCGCGCTGCTCGTCCTGGCGGTGCACCTGCGGCGTACCCGGCGGGCGGGTTCGGGCGGGGAGGAGCGGACGGCGGCGTCCGTACCGGCGCTCGCTGCGGAGAGAACGTCGGCCGGCGCCCGGTGACACGGAGCACCTCGGAGCACTGTGCCGGGGGGCGACCAGGCCGGGACGTCGTTGGCACGTACCGGGTCGACAACACCGTATTGCGGTCCTGCGGGTCCTACGGGTGGCCGAGCCGGAAGCCGACGCCGCGGACCGTGATGATCCACGTGCTCGATCCGAGCTTGCCGCGCAGGCTGCTGACGTGGGTGTCGATGGTGCGTCCCGGATTCGACCAGGAGTCGTCCCACACCTGGGTCATCAGCTGGCGGCGGGAGACCACGGCCCCGGGCTGCGACGCGAGCAGGTGCAGCAGTCCGAACTCCTTGCGGGTCACCTCCACGGGCCGGCCGTCGACGGAGACCTCGCGGGTGCCCGAGTCGATGACCAGGGGGCCGTGGGTGATCACCTGGGTGACGGGCTGCTGGGGTCGTACGCGCCGCATGACCGCCTCGATCCGGGCCAGCAGCTCGCGGAACCCGTACGGCTTGACCATGTAGTCGTCCGAGCCGGCCTGCAGCCCCAGTACGCGGTCGAGTTCGGTGCCCCGCGCCGTGACGGCGATGACCGGGGTGTCGCTGACCGCGCGGATCCCGCGACAGACCTCCAGGCCGTCGAGGTCGGGCAGGTCGAGGTCGAGCAGGATCAGTTCGGCGGACCGGTGGACCTGGAGCGCCTTCGCACCGGTGGCCACGCTCTCGGCCACGTAGCCGTGCCGGCGCAGACCCTGCACCAGGGAGCCGGCGGCGCGTTCCTCGTTCTCGACGACGAGGACGCGCAGCGCCTGCCCGGTGCCGACGGTGCCGGTCTGCGCCGGGGGCGTGAAGTGCGCTCGGCGGAGCAGGTGGTGGTCCGTCGCGGGGGGCCGCCCGGTGCGGGGTTCGAGTAGTTCCGTGGCCTGCCGGTGCATCTGATCCTCCTGGGAGGGCATGGTCAACGTGGAGTGCGGGTCGGGATGGTCTTCGGGTGAGGCGAGGTGGAGAGGGACTGCTCGTGAAGGCCGAGCCGGCGTCGTACAGAGGTTTTCCGCCATCCGGTGAAGATCATTGACCACGGGGTGCAGCGGTACCACCGCTTCCCCCTCCGCTTCCGTCAGGTCGAGAAAGTGCTGCTCGAACGCGGGATCACGGTCTCCTGCGGGCATCCGGACGAGGAGCATGTCACTTCCGGTTCTCGCGCTCGTCCGCCGGATCCGGGCGTACCGGAGGGAGCGCGACATCACCGCGCGGGCCCGGCGACAGGTGGCGCAGACCCGGGCAGTCCGTCGGCGCGGGATCCGGGCCGTGGCCCGGACGTCAGGCGTCAGGCGTCGGAAGTCGGGCGCCGGCGGGCCGACCGTGCCGGATCACTCCCCTCCGGCTTCGGCCGCTCCCCGTTCCGGGCCGACAAATGGAATCCTGCGGCAGCCCCTCACCGCACGCGCGGACCGTTCCCCGGACCCGGAGCACGCACCGGATCCCGCGGAGCGCAGTCCCTGATCGAGCCCGTTTCCCCCTCGCCTCACCCACCCTGACCGTGTCAGGTTCCCCAGCCCCTCCGCCTGGCACAGACGCGGCACGCAAGCCCGTACGACTTCTCGACGTCCAGTCGTGCCCGGGGCAGGTCGGATGCGATTCTGGGGCCATGACCACACTGCGTCGAAGCCAGGCCGAACGGGACGAGACCACGGTCGAGATCGGCTACGCGCTGCTCAGTGCGTGCTTTCTCGCCGCCGTCGTATTCGCGGCGGTTGCCGGACCCGTCGCCGTCTGGGACCTTTCCCCGGACGTGGAGAGGGTCCTGCTGATCACGGGAGCATCGGTCGCGGGTGTTCTCGGGGTGCTCCGGGTCGTTCATGTCCTGTGGCGCCACGCGCAGCGGGACCGCTGAGACGCCGCGTCCCCGCTCCCGGGATCGTCGGCAGCGGCCGTCGCGTGGCGGTCGCGCCCTGCCCGGGAAGAAAGTTCGGCCGGAGGTGAATCCTTTCCGGACCTCGCCGCCTCTTGTTCGTGTACCGGCCAAACGGGCCGGTCGGCAGATCCGGGAGGAACACCGATGATGGTCACTGGTCTCGTAGTGATCGGAGCCCTGCTCGTGGGCGCGTGCAGTTGGCATCTGATGCGGCGCTACAGGAGCCGGGGCTGATCGGCGCGTGCGCGCGGATCGCCTGCCGGGAACGAGCAGCAGATGAACCAACGCTTCCGCTGGCCGGACGAGCGGCTGATCAAGGCCGCTCAGGACGGCGACGTCACTTCGCTCACCACCGTCGTCATGGAATCGCAGCCCCATGTGCGCAAGTTCGCCCTGTCGCTGTGCGCCTCGCCGCAGGACGCGGAGGACGCGGCGCAGGAGGCGCTGATCATCCTCTACCGGAAGATCGGCACCTTGCGGGCCACCGGCGCGCTCGCCTCGTGGATGTTCCGGATCGTGCGCAACGAATGCCTCCGGCAGGTACGGCTGCTCGTCCCGCGGAGCGACGGGGCACCGGCCGGACCGGAGGCGTACGCGCAACCGTCCGCCGAGGACGCGGTGCTGCACCGGCTGGAGGTGGAGCGGGTCGCCGCCGCGGTCGGTGCCCTGCCCCGTGACCAGCGGCAGGTCCTGATCATGCGGGACCTGCAGGGCCTGCCCGGCGGGACCGTCGCCCGTGCGCTCGGTCTGAGCAATGCCGCGATGAAGACGCGGCTGCACAGGGCACGTGCGGCCCTGCGCCAGTCCCTGGCGGTGACCGGCGGGGCGGCGTCGGCGCCCGGCCGGGCCGCCGACCGACGAGTCGAAGGAGAGGCACGACCGTGAAGACCGTGAACGCGGAGCCCGCCGCGCGCGGGACGGACTTCGCCAGTAAGTCCGTCCCGCGCCACCTGGCGCGTGGCGCCATCGGCTTCGGGCTGATCATCGGCTCGATCGCCCTGGTGCCCGTCGCCGGGCCGGCCGTCCTGCTGGCGGCCCCGCTGGCGCTGGTCGCCTTCCGCGGCTGCCCCACCTGCTGGATGGTGGGCCTGGCGCAGACCGTCTCCCGTGGCCGTCTGGAGCGCCGGTGCGCCGACGGCGTCTGCACACTCGCCCCGGCGCACCCTTCGGCGGATCACTCGGCGAGCGCCGCCGACCGGCGGTGAGCTGCCCGCATCACTGAGAGTGAGCAAACGAATACCCGGACATCGGGTCGATCAATCGCACATATCGGTTGACAATGGTGGCTATGACGCAGAAGGCTGGTACGTCACACCGCCCGTCGACGCTGACCGTCAAGGGCCGGGACATGCGGCTGCGCACCATCGGCTTCGTCGTCCTGGCCGCCCTCGCCGTCTGGTTCATCGCCGCCAACACCGGGTCCGTCACCGTCAGGCTGTGGATCCCCACGGTCACGATCCCCCTGTGGGGTGTCCTCACGGTCACCCTGCTGGTGGGTATGGCGCTCGGCCTGCTCATCGCCCGGCGCCGCGCCAGGCGGTGACGGCCCCGCCCGGGCTCACCCGGCCGCGGCCCGGCGCGGCGGCTTCACGGACGCCAGGCCCGGGGCGGCCGGGTCGAGGGTGAGGGTGGTGGCGTGCCGCCGGCCGCCCGCCCAGTGGGGACGGCGGTGCAGCAGTTCGGCTCCCGCTCCCGCCACGACCAGCAGCGGGACCGAGCCCGAGGACTCCGCGAGCGGCTCGACGAGCTCCAGCAGGGCGTCACCGGCCCGGTGCAGGTCGTCGAAGATCACCACCAGCGGCCGGTCGCGGGCCGCGCGCTCCAGGAACTGGTGCCAGGCGTCGGCCAGCTCTCCGTCCGCCGGGCCCGGCAGCGTGCCGATCGCCGGGTCGACCAGCGGGATCAGCCGCGACACCAGCCAGTTCGTCCGCCCCTCGTCGTCGGCGAGCCGGTGGACGGTCTCGTGCAGCTTGTCCCTGATCGTGCGGGAGGAGTCGCCGTCGAGCAGCCCGCAGTACGAGGCCAGGATCATCCGGTGGACGGCGAACCGGCCGTGCTCGACGGCGGGCGGCTGGCGCCAGAACAGGAACTGCGCCGGCTGCGGCGTCCGGCCCGCGACGCCCCGCTGGAACTCCATCAGCAGGCCCGCCCTGGCCGCGTCGGAGCCGCCGAGCACGGTGACCAGATGGGCGGTCCCGCGGCTCCTGGTGTGACCCAGCAGTCCGCGCAGCAGGTCCAGTTCGCTCGCGTGCCCGCCGGCCTCCCGGTGCGGCGCCCCGGCGGAGCCCGGCTGGTCCGGTGTGGAGCCCAGCAGCTGCCACCGGGCGGGTGCGCCCGGCAGCCGGGCGTACGAGAACCGGTCGCCGGTGGCCCTGCGGGTCGCGTCGCAGACCTGGATCTCGCCCATGACCACGAGCGTCAGGAAGGCCTGGCACTCGTGCAGCAGCGCACCCTGGACCGACGGCGGTACGGAGTCGTCGCCGGGCTGGTGGCGCACCAGTGCCTCGCCGGTGGCGACGGCCGCACGGACGTCCGTACCGAGGGGGAAGGCGAGGGCGTCGCGGATCGCCGCCGCCGCGCCGACCGCGCGTTCGGCGTGGTCGGCCCCGCCGGACGCGGGGAACAGTCCGAGGCAGACGGAGCCCATCGAGGCGGCGACGACACCGCCGTGCCGCTCGATCTGCTCCCGGGACCCGGTGGCCGCGCCCTCCAGCGCGCTGTCCACCTCCGCCCCGTCCACGCCGTCGAACTCCGGGCCCAGCTCCGTGCGGACGAGCAGCACGCTGACCCGCTGCCGCTCCGAGACGACCTGCCGGGGCCGGGGCGCCGGGGCCGGCGCGAGCCGGAGTTCCTGGCGCCGGGCGGCCGGGGACGCAGCCGGGGCGGCGGCGTCCGGCATCTGGAGCACGGGGTCGTGCGCCAGGATGGCCGTCTGCAGCATCTGCAGTTCGCGGCTGGGTTCGAGACCGAGGTCCTCGACCAGGGAGGACCGCAGGCGGCTGTACACGCCGAGGGCGTCGGCCTGCCGGCCGCAGCGGTAGAGGGTGCGCATGAGCTGTCCGCAGGACCGTTCCCGCAGCGGCTCGGCCTCGACCATGGCCTCCAGTTCGCCGAGCACCGCGTACTGCCGGCCGCAGGCGAGCTGGGCCTCGAAGTAGTCCTCCAGGACGTCCAGCCGCGCGTTCTGCACGGTGGTCAGTTCCGGCCACAGGACTCCGACCTCCACGAGATCGGCGAGCAGCGGGCCGCGCCACAGGGCGAGGGCGTCGCGCAGCAGCAGGGACGCCTCCTCCGGCGCGCCCGCGGCCAGTTGGGTCCGGCCCTCCTCCACCCACTGGTGGAACAGGTGCAGGTCGACGCGTTCGGGGTCGACCCGCAGCGAGTATCCCGGGGCCTGGGTGCGCAGCGAGACCGGGCAGTCGGCGCCGTCCTCGGCGGCGAGGGCGCGGCGCAGGCCCCAGACGGCGTTCTGCAGGATCTTGCGCGCCGTCGCCGGCGCCTCCTCGACGCTCCAGAGCGCCCGCAGCAACTGACTGGCGGGTACCACCTGGTTGGGCTGCAGCAGGAGGAAGCCCAGCGTCGCCCGTTGCTTGCTGCCTCCGAGGGCGATGGGTTCGCCGCCCGAGACGGCTTCCAACGGGCCCAACATGTTAAACCGCATAGTTCCCCCATGGCGTGCGAAGCCCTGGATACAGGCTGAGAGAGGCACTGCAGGTGCAGTGACCGTGGATCACGCGCGGCTCGCGATGGTCCCCCATCGCTCCTCAGACAATACAAACCGACGCGGCGGTTTTCAAGCGCGTAAGGTCGCAGTCGGCCGACGCGGCCCCGCAGGGATCGGCGGACCTGAACAAGGCGGCAGGTCAGGGCACATGGGGGCGATTCAGGTCCCGTGCAGGCCGGACGGGTCCCAACAAAGGAAGCGGCGGCGCTCTCGGCGCCGCCGCCCAGGACCTCGTTCGCACAAGGCTTCTAGACCGATCGGTTTGTTTTGCTCTGCGGGACTTCGGGGGCGGGGGTCTGCGGGACCTGGGGAGAGGGGGAGGAGGACTACTGGGCAGGTGCGGGCAGGGCCAGCGGGCGCTCGTACCCGCCGCGGATGATGTCGCAGGTGTCCCTCAGGGCCGTCTCCAGCTGCCCGATCTCGTCGTCGGACAGGAGCAGCGACGGCTCGAAGCGCAGGGTGTTCACGGCGCTCGCGGTCGGGAACGTACGGATCCGGTGGCCCCGCAGCAGGTGGCCCGCGATGACGTAGCCGAACAGACCGGCCCGGGCCGCCTCCTGGACGGGCGGGGCCGCCGCGTCCGACTGGTCGAAGAACTCGAGGCCCAGCATCAGCCCCCGGCCGCGGACGTCCTTGACCACGTCCGGGTAGTCCTCCTGTACGGAGGTGAGCACGGCCTTCAGCCGGCCGCCGCGTTCGGCGGCGGTCCGGTAGGCGCGGCCGTCACCGTCCTCCAGCAGCTCTAGCACCTTCAGCGCGATCTGGGTGGAGAAGCCGTCCTTGGCGAAGGTGGAGCTGTGGATCAGCTCGAACTCGCCGCGGTAGCGGGACTCCCGTACGAGGAGGACCGAGGTCTTGGCGAGGCCGCCGCCGAGGCTCTTCGCCAGCGTGTAGTAGTCGCCCCGGAGCCCGATGTGGGTGCCGGCCAGGAACGAGCCGGTGCGGCCCATGCCGCTCTGGATCTCGTCGACCACCACCGGGCAGCCGATCGCCGCGCAGAGCCGCTGCACCTCCGCCGCGAACTCCTGGGAGAGCTCGCGGATGCCGCCCTCGCCCTGGATCGGCTCCAGGAGGAACGCGGCGAACACCGGGGCGTCGTACTCGGCGACGACGACCGTGCCGTCCACGGCGGCGAGGCCGGACAGCACCGACCGCTCCTCCTCGATGATCTTCTCCAGCGCGCCGGGCCGGTCGATCGGGACGAAGCGTGCCTGCGCGGCGAGCGACTTGAACGGCGCCCGGTAGTTCTCGTTGTGGGTGAGCTGGACGCTGCCCACGAGCTTCCCGTGGAAGGAGCCCTCGGGGGTCAGGAACAGCGGCGGCCGCGACAGCTGCTCCGCGTTGCGCCGGGCGAGCGTGTCGACGACCTCATCGAGCGCGCCCCAGCCCTCCGGTACGGACGCGTCGCCGGCCCGGACCGCCGCGAGGGCCTCGTCCTGACGGGCCGCCACGTCCTCGGTGAGCGCCTTCAGCCGCAGTACGCGGTCCAGCTCGGCGTGCTTGATCGCGGCCTCGTTGGCCTCGGCGCCGGTATTGGCGAAGATCGCGAAGTACGGCTCGCCGGTGCCGGTCTCGCGCTGCACGATCGCGTTGAGGGCAACGGCGAGGCGGTTGGCCTCGGGGTGCAGCGAGAACTGCGCGTGGACCGGGACCCGGGCGTCCAGCAGCTCCCTGGCGCGTTCCGTGATGTCCGGGTTGCTGTGTCCGAGCAGGAGCGAGCCGTAACCGCCGGCGAAGTCCAGCACCGGGAACTCCCGGCCCTCGTCGTCGCGCGCGTACAGCGTGTTCCCTTCGGCCCTCACGTAGGCGATGTCCAGGCCGGCGGTGCCCAGGACGGCTCCCAGGTGGGGTTCTGCGAGCTGGGGTGGAGCGGATGCAGAATTCATTTCACCAGCGTTCCTGACTGCTCGTCAATGCGCGCTCACAAGGGAGTCATCGCCGGTAATGGGCGGTCATTGGCAGTCATGCAGCCGTTCGATTACCGCCCGGAGACAGCGGTTACTTGACAATGAAGGTACGGCACCGCCCACCCCGATACCTTCGATTCACCTGGGCCTTTAATTCCTGCAGGTCGGCCGGGTGTTGGCGATGCACTGATTCCGAAGAGGGTGACATGACTTCTGTATCTGCTGAGCTCGAACCCGCAGTCTTGCGGTCCGGACGGCTGCCCGCCGTGACGCCGTCCTCGCTGCGGGACGTGATGTCCCAGTTCGCCACTGGTGTCGTCGTCATCACCGTGGGAGGTGAACACATTCATGCGATGACGGCGAACGCCTTCAGTTCGGTGTCGCTCGCGCCGCCCACCATACTGTGCTCGATCGCACACAGTGCGGTGATGCACAAGGCGCTCAGTTCGAGCCGTTCCTTCGGCATTTCCATCCTGGGTGCCGATCAGGAGGAGCTGGCCCGGCATTTCGCGGACAAGAAGCGCGTACTGGGCCACGGTCAGTTCGACGGCGTCGACTGGCAGCCCGGGGAGCACACCCGGGCGCCGCTCCTCTCGGGCGCCCTGGCCTGGCTGGAGTGCGAGCGCACCGCGGCGCACGACTCCGGCGACCACACCCTGTTCATCGGGACGGTGCTGGCCGGGGGCCGCGGGGACGGGCGGACCGACCGTACCGGGCTGCTCTTCTTCGACGGCAAGTTCGACCAGCCGGCGCGCACCCGCACGTAGCCGCCGGCCCGCGCGCTCACGCCCAAGGGCGGCCGGCCCCGGTGGGGATCGGCCGCCCTTGGGCGTGCGGGGTGAACCGCGTGGTGCGCTACTGCGACAGCGGGACCAGGCCCTGGGCGATGCCGCCGTCGACCGCGATCTCGATGCCGGTCGTGAAGGTCGCGTCGAAGCCGAGGAACAGCGCGGCCTGCGCGACCTCCTCCGGGGTGCCGACCCGGCCGAGCGGAGTGAGCTCGGCGCCTTCCTTCTCGAAGTGGGCGCGCACCTCGGGGGAGACGTTCACGACGCCCATGGTCGGGGTCTTGATGAAGCCGGGGCTGACCACGTTCACGCGGATCCCGCGCGGCAGCAACTCGGCGGCGAGCACCTGGGCGAAGGCGCGCACCGCGGCCTTGGCCCCGGAGAACGTGCTCATGCCGGGCGTGCCGGTGCCGTCGGCGACCGCCGTGGTGAAGACCAGCGCCCCGCCGTCGTTCACCAGCGGGAGCAGCCGCTGGACCGTGAAGAAGGCGCCCTTGGTGTTGACGGCGAAGGTCTTGTCGTACGTCGCCTCGTCGACCGTGTCGAACGGCTCGACCTCGGCGAAGCCGGCGTTGATGTGGATGAAGTCGATCCGCCCGAGGGCCTTCTCGACCTCGGCCCCGAGCGCGGCGATGTCGTCCAGGCTCGTGGCGTCGGAACGCACGACGTGCGCGCCGGCCCCGAGCTCCTTCCTGGCCGCTTCGAGGTTGCGCTCGTTGAGGCCGGTCACCAGGACCTCGGCGCCGCCCTCCAGGAGCGCCTTGGCCGTGGCGAGGCCCATGCCGTGGGTCCCTCCGGTGACGACGGCCTTCTTGCCTGCGTACTTGCCCACTGCTTCTCCTTGGGGTCCTGAGCTGTCTAGTCGGTGAGGGAGTCGACGTACCGGGCGGCCTTGAGCCCGGTCTCGATGGCGCCGTCGACGCAGCCGCTCCAGCCGTTCGCCATGTCACCGTTGGCGAAGGCGATACGGGGCTGCGGCGTCTGGATGTCGTCGAGCAGGGCCAGCTGTCCGGGCTGGCGGTAGGCCCAGCCGCCCTGCGAGAACTCGTCCCGGCCCCAGTCGTGGTAGACGTAGTCGACGAGCTCGGCCCTCGGCTCCAGGAGCTTCACGGCCGCCTCGACCTGCTGGAAGTCGGTGTGGTCGACGTCGGGCTCGACGATGAAGCCGACGACGAGCTGGCCGTCGTCGAGCTGGCGGTGGGCGAAGAGTCCGATGATCGGAGCGCCCTCGTCGGCCTGCGCGTAGACGGGGCCGAAGTCGCCGCGGATGTGCATGGCCATCTTGACGCCGTACGGGACGCCGATGCCCTCGGTCGAGGCCTGGGTGAACGGCTGCGGCAGGCCCGGGCTGAAGTCGATCGTCTTCCACACGTTGACCGGCACCGCCACCACCGCGGCCGGGGCGGAGAAACGCTCCCCGGAGCGCGTGGTGACGTGCACCGCCGAGCCGTCGTCCTCGACCTTCGCGACGGGCGACTCCAGGCGCAGGTCGGTCTGCGCGTCGGCCAGCATGGCCTCCGCGAGCGCGGACAGGCCGTTCTCCAGCCGGTGGGTGAAGATCTCGTGGAAGCCGATGTGCTCCAGGTTGCCCAGCGCCCACCAGTGACCGGTCATGGTCAGTGCGCCGCGCGCGCTGGAGCCGCCCGACTCACCGGAGGCCAGGCCGATCAGCAGACCCTCGTCCTCGGGCGAGAGGTCGAGGTTCTTGATGCCGTCGCGCAGGGTGAACTTGTCGGCCTCGGCGATCAGTTCCTTGTTCCGCGTCGGCTCCCACGGGTGCGAGAAGTACTCGTCGGCATCGGCGAAGAGCGCGGTCAGCAGCTCGTGCTGGCGATCGAACCTCTCCTGGGCGGGGAAGGCACGGTAGCCGTCCGGGGTGGGGAAGACGGCTATCTCCGGGTCGACGTCCGGCACCGTCGATATCCCGTAGCGGGTGAGCTCGGCCCATACGTGCGGCTGGGTCCAGTGGACCCAGGCCCCGCCGAGCTCAACGGTGTGGCCGGCGAATTCCTGGGTGTAGACGCGTCCGCCGATACGGTCCCTGGCCTCCAGGAGCAGCGTGCGCTTTCCCTTGGCCCGGAGTTCCCGCGCAGCCGTGATTCCGGCGAAGCCTGCGCCGATGACGATGACGTCGTAATCGGTGCTCAATTTAGCCCCCAGCAGGTTGCTTTTCGGATGTGTAGAACATCGTCAAAGCTATCCGCGGGCACTCAACGGGCGCTCATTTCCAGGTAACCAGTGCACATGCCGAAAGCAGCATCCCCGCCCGGTGCCGGACGGGGATGTGGGTTCGGGTGTCAGAACGGCGGGGAGTTCAGATCTTCTCCAGTACGACAACCGGGATCTGCCGGGTCGACCGGGCCTGGTAGTGGTCGTACGCCGGAACGTGCGAGGTCATCATCGCCCACAGCTTTTCCCGCTCCTCCCCCACCGCGGTACGGGCCGTGGCCGTGAACTTCTCACCCTTCACCTGGACGTGCACTTCGGGGTGCGCGTCGAGGTTGAGGTACCAGGACGGGTGGGTGGGTCCGCCGTTCATGTCGGACGCGATGAGGACGAAGCGGTCACCGTCGAATCCGAAGAACAGCCCGGTGCGGCGCAGCTTGCCCGATTTCCGGCCCACCGTGGTGAGCAGGAGGTTGGTCATGCCGCCTTCCGTGTAGCCGGATGCGCCGTCGGTGCGCAGATAGCGCCGGACGTGTTCGGCCACGGCCGGGTTGGGGCTGTCGATCACTTCATCCATGGCCCACGCTGTCACGTCGTTCTCCTTGTCGGGTGGGGCGGGTACTGCGGGGGGCGTCCGTCCGGCGCCCCGGGGTGCCGGACGGCGGAGGTGGGCTGCCCGGCATGCAGGACAGCCCACCAGATCCGGTCACCGCATGCGGTGGTTCAGAGGCCGGCGTGCGGGACCGCCTTCTCCGCGGCCTCGCCGGCGGCCTCCTCCTTCGGGGGCTTGAAGAAGAGCAGCGTGGCGATGACGCTGGCGACGGCCAGGATGGACAGGGAGACGAAGCCGGCCTGGAAGCCGTTGGTCAGGGACTCGAGCTCCTCCCCGCCGGTGGTGTAGGACACCGTGACGGCGGAGACGATGGCGACACCGAGCGCGCCGCCCATCTGGAAGGCCGCGGTGTTGATGCCCGAGGCGATACCGGCCTGCTCGCCGGGGACTCCGGTGAGCGCGGCGATGGAGACGGCGACGAAGCCGAGACCGAGGCCGAAGCCGAAGATCAGCAGACCCCAGAAGAGGTCACCGAAGTACGAGCCGTCGACGGACACCTGCGTCAGCAGGAGGACGCCGGCGCCCATCAGGGCGGTCGACACCAGGCCGAGGGTACGGAAGCCGAACTTCGTGATGATGCGGGAGCCGACCTGCGAACCCGTCACGGACATGACCGTGTACACGACGGTGCTCAGCCCGAAGACGAGGGCGGTGTAGCCGAGGACCTGCTGGGCGTAGAGCGAGATGACCAGCACCGCGCCGAAGGTGACCATGCCGATGAGGAGCATGACCACGTTGCCGCCGACCAGGTTCCGCGAGCGGAACAGCGACAGCGGGACCAGCGGCGACTTGGCACGCTTCTCCACCACGACGAACAGGGCGATCAGGACGGCGGACGCGGCGAGCATCCCGATGGTGCGGCCGTTGGTCCAGCCGATCGCGGGGGCCTCGACGACGCTGTAGATGAACAGCACGAGGGCGACCGTGATGGTGACGGCGCCGACGACGTCGAAGGAACGCGTGCCGGAGGCGACGCGGCTCTCCCGGAGCAGGGCCGGGCTCAGGGCGAGCACGGCGATGGCGACCGGGACGTTGATGAAGAAGATCCACTCCCAGCCGAGGGAGTCGTTGATCGGACCGCCGACGAGCAGGGCCGCCATGGCGCCGCCGGCGCCGTTGGCCGCCCAGATGGCCAGGGCCTTGTTGAGCTCCTTGCCGTCCTTGAAGGTGGTCATCAGGATCGACAGGGCGGTCGGGGCGACGATCGCCGCCGAGATGCCCTGGCCGACCCGGCCCGCGATCATGACTTCACCGGACCAGGCGACGCCGGCCACGACCGAGGAGATCAGGAACAGAGCCATACCGATCATGAACATGCGCCGGCGGCCCAGCAGGTCGGCCGAGCGGCCGCCGAGCAGGAGCAGGCCGCCGAAGGTGAGCAGGTAGGCGCTCATGACCCACTGCGCGCCACTGGCCGACAGGCTCAGGTCGGACTGGATCGACGGCAGCGCGAGGAGCACGATCTGCGCGTCGAGCTGCATCATGAAGAAGGCGGTGCACAGGACCGCCAGCGCCTTCCAGCGCAGCGGGTCCGGCCTCTCCTGTACGGGCGGGCTGACGCGGTCCGCTGCCTCCCCCGCCCCGTTGCTGGACTTCTCCGACTCGACGCGTGTGAAGTCGGACGTGGTGCTGTCTGTGGACATCACTTTTCCTTCCCAAGGTGACTAACACTCACCGGATGACCGGAACTGCCTCTCAGGGCTGCCAGATCCGGCTCTTCAGGTCCTGGCCCCGCACGACCTGGACCCGGAACGGATCCATGCGCAGCAAGCCGAATTCGGGGTCGCTCGGTCCACCGGACCAGTACCGCTGCGGGTCGTAGCCGACCGGCGCCGGACTGCCCTTGCGGTACAGCTCCCACACCTCGTTCTTGACCTGCTGGTCCTCGATCCACTCGGCCGTGCAGTCGGCGAACATGCAGTTCTGCCGGGGGTTCCAGTAGGCGCACGTGACGTGTGGATTGTTCTTCAGGTGCGCGGTCTTCACCGGCGTCTTGTACGCGGCGAGCCAGCCGACGGGACGACCGTCCACGACCTCCCAGATGGGCAGCAGCACGCGGGCGCGCGGGCGGCCCTTGCTGTCGACCGTGACCAGCGAGCAGTAGACGATGTCCCGGATGTAGCGGTTGAACTCTTCTTCGATCTCGGCAAATGACTGCACCGTCGTCGCCATGATGTGTACTCCTGCGCCCTACAGATACGGGGTTTCGGGGTCGAGTCCCAGCAGGACCCGTCCGTGCACTTCCAGGTTGGTGTTGAGCTGCATCAGTCCGTGCAGTGCGAGGGTCTGTATGTCGCGGTGGAAGCGCTGGAGCGGAGTGGAGAGCGTGATGACGCTCGCGCCGCTCGCGGTGTGCAGCACCTCGACGGCTTCCTTCGCCAGCTGGACCGCGTAGGCGGTCCGGCCGCGTACGGCCGCCTTCTCGTCCCACGTCGGGTGCTCTCCCGCGTCGGCGCGCTCCTGCAGCAGGCGTACGACACCGTCGAGCAGCCCCTCGGCCGCGGTGATCTTGTTGGCGGCGGTGGCCACCTGGATCTGCGTCAGCGGGTGCGCGCTCTGGTCGGCCCAGTTGGTGTACGCGATGCCGCGGCCGGGCACGCGCTCCAGGAACAGCTCCAGGGCGGCGCGGGCGATGCCGACGAAGGTGGCGGTGGCCTCGGCCATGACGAAGGTGTAGATGCCGTAGTGGCGGCCGGGCGACGCCGTGTCCTTGCCCGTCTCGCCGACCACGGCCGCCTCGGCGTCGACGACCCGGTGGGCGGGGACGAAGAGGTCCTTGGCGGTCGAGGAGGAGCTGCCGGTCGCGGCGGCGCCGGCGACGTACCAGTCGTCGGCGAGGGTCATCTCGGACATCGGGACGATGGCGACGGCTTCCCGGGACGTGCCGTCCGGGCCTTCGAGGTGGGCCGCGGTGATGTTCCAGTCCGCCCCGCGGCTGCCGGTGTTGAAGCGCCAGGTGCCGTTGAGCAGGTAGCCGCCCTCGGTGGGGACGAGCGTGCCGCCCGGGGTGAAGCCGCCGGAGACCCGCACAGACCCCCCGGCGTACACCTCCTCCTGCGTACGGAGCGGGAAGAGCGAGACCATCCAGGTCGTGGACAGCCACACCATCGAGACCCAGCTGGTGGAGGCACAGCCCCGGGCGATCTCGGCCAGGACGTCGACCTGGTCGCGCAGCGGGAGGTCGAGTCCGCCGAAGCGGGCGGGGACCGCCGCGCGGAAGACGCCGGCCTTGTCCAGCAGCTCGATGTTGTCGTCCAGGATCCAACGGCGCTGCTCGGACTCCCGCCCGTTGTCGCGAAGTGTCGGGACGATGCCCTTCACCGCCTCCAACACGGCCGCGCCTTCAACGTCGGTCGTAGTCACCCTGCCTCCTCAGTCACGAACTCCGTCACCAACATGCCGCGGAGAAACGTACCGAGAGGAGTTCCGTTTCGTTCAAGCAGTTGGTCACCGGCCTGTAATCAGTCGGAATCGACCGGTAACCCATCCGCCCCCACCTGCCCGAAGACCGGAGAATTGACGGACGATTACCGGGCGCTGCAATGGCGGAAGACCCCGAGGAGATCGCAAACACATCCGGTCCATGGAATTCGAATCCCGGACATGGTGCACTGGCGCCATGACGAATCAAACGGTGACGACCAAACCGATTCTTGTCCTGGGCGGCACGGGTAAGACCGGCCGGCGGGTGGCCGCGCAGCTCCGGGAACGCGGCCTGGAGGTCCGCGCGGCCAGCCGTTCCGGGAAGACCCGCTTCGACTGGTACGACGAGAGCACGTGGCAGCCCGCGCTGGACGGCGCCGGCGCCGTCTACATGGTCGACATGGTGGACGAGCCGGTCGAGTGGAACCCCGAGGTGTCGGTCCGGGCCTTCTGCCGGCAGGCGGTGGCGGCCGGCGTCGAGCGGATCGTGCTGCTGCAGGCCCGTACGAACGAGGAGGCGGGCGGGAAGTCCCTCATCGGCAGCGAGGCCGAGGTGCAGAACTCCGGCGCCGAGTGGACGATCCTGCGTCCGGGCTGGTTCGCGCAGAACTTCGACGAGGGCATCCTGCTCGACGGGATCCGCGCGGGCGAGGTCCGCCTGCCGGCCGGTGAGGGGCTCGAGCCGTTCATCGACTGCGACGACGTGGCCGCGGTCGCGGTCGCGGCGCTGACGGAGGAGGGCCACGCCGGGAAGACGTACGAGCTGTCCGGCCCGCGGCTGCTCTCGTTCGGCGAGGCCGTCGAGGAGATCGCCCGCGCCACCGGCCGGGAGATCCGCTACGTCGCGCTGTCTCCGGAGGAGTACGTCGCCGAGCTGGTCGCCGAGGGCGTGCCCGCCGACTACGCCCAGATGGTCGCCGACCTGATCGGCCAGATCCGCGAGGGCAAGGGCGCCCACATCTCCACCGGCTTCAAGGACGCGCTGGGGCACGACCCCCGCGACTTCGCCGCGTTCGCCAAGGACGCGGCGGCCACCGGGGTCTGGGACGCCTGACCGCGCGGCCGCGTCCCCTCGCGGCGGGCCGGCCTCCCGTAGCTCCGGCCCCCGGGCGTACCGGTCTTCCCGTACCACCGACCTTCCGCACCACCGACCGACGGCACACAACAGAGTGGGAGAACATCACCATGACCGCTGAAGTCGACCTCTACAGCCTTGAGCTGACGGACGACCCGGAAGTCCAGAACGACGTCTTCCTGCGGGCCTTCAACTCGGGCGAGGGCGCCGCGTTCGACCGGCTGTACAGGGACGACGCGATCTCCAACCTCTCGGGCAAGCCGCTGAGCGGAGCCGAGCGGACCCGCGCCATCACGGAACTGCTGGCCAAGGGCCCGACCCTCAAGTCCACGCTGAAGCACTCCTACACCGCCGGTGACGTCACGCTGATCGTCGTCGACTTCGAGCTCGGCATACCCGGCGACGACGGCGAGCTCGTGCCCGTGAAGGGCTCGTGCACCGATGTCGTGCGCCGCGTCGAGGACGGCCGGTGGCTGATGGCCGTCGACCGTCCCGTCGCGAGCATCTGACGCATCCGCACCGCCGGCTCCCGTACCCCACGCGGGGGCCGGTCCGTGTTGCCGTGCGGACGCAGGCCCTGGAACACGGAGAGTCGCACGGCCCCGACTGCACTCGGGGCCGTGCGACTCTCTGCGTTGCGTGGGGGGACCGGTGGCGGGACCGGGCGGGCGCGAACCGGCTCAGGCGTCCTTGTTGGTGTCGCCGAACGGGTCGTCGATGGCGTAGAGCCAGTTCCCGTCCTCGTCGCGGCGCATGACGTCGAGCGCCGAGCCCTCGAGGTGCTCCCGGGTGTCGTCCGGGCCCGCCACCTCCATCTTCCAGTCGACCACCAGGAGCGCGGTGTCGCCCGTCACGTACGCCTCGCGGACGTCGGCCTGCATCGTCGGCTTCTGCGTCGCGAGGAACTCCACGACGTAGTCGCGGCGCTCCTTGCCGCTGATCGGGCTGCCGGGCTCCCAGACGGCTATCGCCTCGTCCGTGTAGTGCCGGTTGACGGCCTCGGCGTCGCCCGCGTTGAACGCCGTCAGATAGCTCTCGATGTGCTTTTCGAGGTCCTCGGGGAGCGTGACGCTGTTGGGGATTTCAGCCATGGGTGTGCCCTCCATATTGCTCGCTATTTCTGACCCACCACGGAAGGTATCCGGGCCGCAGACACCATCGGTCCATCGTCAGGTAACGGGGCGGACGTGCGGCCCGTTCCGGAAGGGTCGCGCCCCCATTGCCCTGCCGCGACCTGCGGAGTCGAGCGCTCGCGGGGACTTTGAAATCCCCTCATTGATTACCGGGCTGTGATCGCACGCTGGGAGGTGAGTACACGAACCGCTGTACGGTCGAAATCCGAATACGGACCAACATTCTTGAACCGTTGCAAGACGCAGTAGGGAAAGGGCAACCGGACGTGATGACGACCGAGCACGACGACAAGACGACCGACGCAGCCGGCGCGCAGAGTGAACCGATCGCCGTGATCGGAATGTCGTGCCGGCTCCCAGGCGCGGAGAGCCTCCCGGCCTTCTGGGACCTCCTTGCCGGCGGTTCGAGCGCCATCGGGGACGCGCCCGCGGACCGCTGGGACGCCGACGGCCCGGCGGGAGGCCGGCGCGGCGGATTCCTGAGCGCGGTCGCCGACTTCGACGCGCCGTTCTTCCACGTCTCCCCGCGCGAGGCCGCCGCGATGGACCCCCAGCAGCGGCTGGTCCTGGAGCTGGCCTGGGAGGCGCTGGAGGACGCCGGTATCGTGCCGGAGGCCCTGCGCGGCAGCAGGACCTCGGTCTTCGTCGGAACGCTGCGCGACGACTACACGAACCTGCTCTACCTGCACGGCACCGAGGCCGTCACCCAGCACACCATGACCGGGGTGAACCGCGGGGTCATCGCCAACCGCGTCTCGTACTACCTGGGTCTGCACGGGCCGAGCCTGACCGTCGACGCCGCGCAGTCCTCCTCGCTGGTCGCCGTCCACCTGGCCTGCGAGAGCCTGCGCAACGGCGAGGCCGGGACCGCCCTCGCGGCGGGTGTGAACCTCAACCTCCTCGCCGAGAACCTGGTGACGGAGGAACGATTCGGCGCGCTCTCCCCGGATGCCACCACCTATACGTTCGACGCCCGCGCCAACGGGTTCGTACCCGGCGAGGGCAGCGGGGTCGTCGTCCTCAAGCCGCTGGGCCGGGCGCAGGCGGACGGCGACCGGATCTACGGCGTCATCCGCGGCAGCGCGGTCAACAACGACGGCGCCACCGACGGCCTGACCGTGCCCAGCCCGGCCGCCCAGGAGGCGGTGCTGCGCGAGGCCTACGAGCGGGCGGGGGTCGGCGCCCACGAGGTCCAGTACGTCGAACTGCACGGCACCGGCACACCCGTCGGCGATCCCGTGGAGGCTGCGGCGCTCGGCGCCGCGCTCGGGTCGGGACGTGCCCCCGAGGCGCCCCTGCTGGTCGGCTCGGTGAAGACCAACATCGGCCATCTGGAGGGCGCGGCGGGCATCGCCGGCCTGATCAAGACGCTCCTGAGTCTGCACCACCGGCTGCTGCCCGCGAGCCTGAACTTCGCGACGCCGAACCCCGGCATCCCGCTCGCCGACCTGGGCCTCGCCGTGCAGCAGTCCCTGGAGCCGTGGCCCCGCGAGGACGGCGAGCTGGTCGCGGGCGTGAGTTCCTTCGGCATGGGCGGCACCAACTGCCACGTCGTGCTCTCCGGAGCCCCGGAGCCTGCGCGTGCGGAGCGGGACGAGGCCCGCGCCGGGGGCACGCCGCCGGTGCTGCCCTGGGTGCTGTCGGGTCGCGACGAGGCGGCGCTGCGCGGGCAGGCCGGGCGGCTGCGGGAGTTCCTCGCGGTGCGCCCGGAGCAGGCCGCTCAGGACACCGGCCGGTCGCTGACCGCCCACCGGACCGTCTTCGACCACCGGGCCGTGGTGGTCGCGGCGGATCGGGACGCGCTGCTCGACGGAGTGGCGGCGCTCGCCTCGGACACCGCCGCGCCGTCCGTGGTCACGGGTACGGCCGGGCAGGGCAAGGTGGCGTTCCTGTTCACGGGTCAGGGTGCGCAGCGCACCGGCATGGGCCAGGAACTGTACGAGGCCTTCCCCGCCTACGCGGAAGCCTTCGACGCCGTCGCCGCACAGCTGGACCCGCTCCTGGACCGGCCGATCGCCGAGGTCATCGCCAGTGGGGAGGGGCTGGACGAGACCGGCTACACCCAGCCCGCCCTCTTCGCCCTCGAAGTCGCCCTCTTCCGACTCCTCGAAAGCTGGGGCATCAAACCCGACTACCTCGCCGGACACTCCATCGGCGAACTCACCGCCGCCCACATCTCCGGCATCCTCACCCTCCC
>NZ_JBHXRK010000040.1:0-50760 GCF_042716875.1 Streptomyces sp. NPDC058646
CCAGGGGCCGGCGGCGACGGCGGCGAGGTAGGTGGGGATGGGGGGCGTGGGGGCGGAGCGCCATACGGCGGATCCGGGGTCGCCGTGCTCCGTGCGGTCAGCGCGTGAAGAGCGGCTCGCCCGGCGGAGCCGGGGCGTCCGCGGGGAGCAGCGCCAGGTCCAGCCCGCGTACGAGCCGGGCGCGCAGGGTGGTGTCGGAGGCCAGGCCCTCGGCGACCCGGCGGGCCGCCGCCGGAGCCGGGGCGCCGGCTGCCAGGACGACGGCCAGGGTGCCGTCGGAGTCCGCGCCGCCGGGGACCAGGTGGGCACGCAGCACCGCCGGCTCAGCGGCCACGGCGGCCCGTACGGCCTCCCGTACGGCGGGGTCGGCGAGCGGGTCCGCGTCCGTGCGGCCTTCGGCCAGCGCGAGCAGGGCGGGACCGGTGAGCTGGTAGGGGACCGGGCCGGCCAGGTCGAGCACCAGCGTGTCGGCCTTCTCGTGCGCGGCGGCCGCCAGGGCCTGGTGCAGCGGGACGGCGACCGGGCGGGCAGCGGGGTCCCAGAGGGTCAGGGACGCGATCGAGGTGAAGGCCGGCAGCGCCCGCCGGTCCCCGGCGCGCAGGGTCGGGACGGCCATGTCGCTGGTCTTCTCGCGCTTCAGGCCCGTCCCGGGGTCCGTCTCGACCTCGCCGAGGACGGCGACGACCGGGACCAGCAGGCGGGCGCCCTTCAGGGCCGCCAGCACCTCGGGCTCCTTCGACCGGTCCCCGGCCCAGGCGGCCAGGGCCGCGCTCAGCCTCGGGTCGGCGGAGCCGTCGTCGTCGGAGAAGCCGGGGTCGGGAATGTTCTTGTTCGCCATGTTCGCCACAGTTACCCGACCCTACTGTGCCCCGTGGGGGTCTCCGTACGGGGCCGCCCCCCGGTCCCGGTGGCGGGCGCCGCGGGGGCGCCGGGCCAGTACGCCGGCCAGGACGAGCAGCACCCCTCCCGCGCCCGCAGCCGCCGCGGCCCCGAACCGGGCGCCGCGTTCGGGGGGCCGGGCCGGCTCGGGTCCGGGCCCGAAGTACGTCTGCGGGGCGGCGGCGGCCGCGGGCACCGGGGCCTCGGGCCGCACGGTCTCCGCCACCTGGAGCGCGGCGGCGGGATCCACCGTGCCGTGGCCGCGGGCGTCGTCCCGGCCGCCGCTGGGCCGGTCGGAGGCGGTGTCCTCCAGCAGCTTCTTGATCTGTGCCGGGGACAGGTCCGGATGGGCCGCCTTGACCAGGGCCACCGCGCCGGAGACGAACGCCGCCGCGGCGCTCGTGCCCCAGCCCTCGTAGTAGGAGCGGTCGGGGTCGGCGATGACCACGTCGACGCCGGGGGCGCTGACGGTGGCGTACCAGTTGCGGGTCGAGAAGGGGGCCTTCCTCCCCCGGCGGTCGACGGCGGTGACGGCGATGACCCCCGGGTAGGCGGCCGGGTAGGAGACGCGGTCGCCGGTCTCGCCGCCGTTGCCCGCGGAGGCGACGACCACCACGCCCTTGGCGAGGGCGTACTGGACGGCCTCGTCCTCCCCGGCCTCGTGGTGGGCGGAGTCGCTGTCGTCGCCGAGGGACAGGTTGATCACGTCCGCGCCGTGGTCGGCGGCCCAGCGGATGCCCTCGGCGAGGGCCCCGCCCTTGTTCTCGCGGGCCTGGGCCCGGCCCGGATCGCCTTCCTCCAGGATCACCCGCACGGGCAGGATCTTCGCCTGCGGGGCGAGACCGAGGACGCCCTGGCCCCGGTCCGGGCCGTGGCCGTGCCCGGCGATGATGCTCGCCATGGCGGTGCCGTGGCGGGCCCAGGCGCGGTCGCCGCGGCCCGCGCCCATGCCGACGAGGTCCGTACCGTCGAGGACCTGCCCCGCGAGGTCGGGGTGCGTGGCGTCGACCCCGGTGTCGAGGACGGCGACGGTGACGCCGTCGCCCCGGGTGGTGCCCCAGGCCTCCTCGGCGCGCAGGGCCAGGAGGCCCCACTGGCGGTCGCGGATGGCGTCGGCGGCGGCCGGGGGCGCGACGGCGCCCGCGAGGAGGACGGCGAGGGCGACGGCGAGCGCGCCCCGGGCTCTGCTCATCGGGCGGGCTCCGCGGCGGGTGCGGAGGCGGAAGCGGAGCCGGAGGCCGCGGACGGGGACGCGGGCGGCGGCGCGGAGGCCCCGGGCGGTACGGCGAGGGCCCGGACCGTGTCCCGGATGCGGTCGGCGAGGGCCTTGGCCTCGTGGCCGAGGCCCGCCTGGGCCACGGCTCCGGTGGCGTCCTTCTTCATCACGTCCTCGGCGGGGCGGGGTGCGTCCAGGTGGCGTCCGTCGGCGAAGGCGGAGACCGCGTAGACGATCACGGGGGCGTCGGGGAGTACGGACGCCTCCCAGGCGGCGCGCTGGGTGTCGGCGAACCCGTACGCGGGCGGGGCGGTGAGCCGGCCGGTGAGCGCGGCCATCGCGGGGGCGCCGGCGGGGGTGAAGACCATGCCGACGGTGATCAGGGAGCTGCGGGTGGCGTCGGTGTAGGTGGCCCGCAGGACCCGCGTGCAGCCGGTGCCGGCCAGCAGGCCCTGCCAGTCGGGGGCCAGGGCTGCCGGGCAGTCCGCGTCGGGGGCGAGCGCGATCCGGGTCCAGGTCCGGTCGGCGCCACCGGGCCCGGCGGCGGGTCCCGCCACCACGGGCGGGAGGAGGCCGTCCACGGGGGTGGCCCGCCACAGCGAGCCGGCCTCGCGGTGGACGGCGGCGGCGGACAAGGGCCGGTTGGCGGCGCGGTGTTCGCTCCAGGCGGTGGCCGCGGCCCCGCCGACCAGGCCCGCTCCGAGGAGGGCGCAGAGCACGGCGGCGACGATGCGCCCGGGGCGGCGGCGCGGGCCCGGAGGCGGGGGCGGCGGCGGGCCGGGGTCTCCCAGGACCGCGGTCCGCGGTGTCGACGTGGTCATCCGGCGGCTCGCCCCCCGTTCCGTACGGCTGCCTGTCCGTACTCTACGGTCCTCCGGGCCCCGGCCGGACCCGGGGGGACGGGCCGCGACCCCTACCCACGGGTAGAGCGGTCTGGCAAGCTGCGCCCATGAATTACCCCGCCGCCGACCGCGCCCGCTACGACCGGGCGACCGCGCACCTCGACGCGCCCCTGGCGATCGTCGACCTCGCAGCGTTCGACGCCAACGCGGACGATCTCGTGCGGCGGGCCGGCGGCAAGCCGGTGCGGGTGGCCAGCAAGTCCGTCCGGTGCCGCGCACTCCTGGAACGGGTCCTGGCACGGCCCGGATTCGCCGGGATCATGTCGTACACACTCGCCGAGTCGCTGTGGCTGGCCCGTTCCGGGTTCGAGGACGTCCTGCTGGCGTACCCGTCCGCCGACCGGGGCGGTTTCGCCGAACTCGCCGCGGATCCCAAGCTCGCCGCCGCGGTCACCGTCATGATCGACGATCCGGCCCAGCTGGACCTCGTCGACCGGTCGCGCGACGGCGGCACGCAGGAGGTGCGGGTCTGCCTGGAACTGGACACCGCGCTGCACCTGTTCGGGGGGCGGGTGCGGGTCGGTGCCCGCCGCTCCCCGCTGCGCGAGCCCGACCGGCTGGCGGACCTGGCCCGTGCGGTCGCGGCCCGGCCGGGCTTCCGGGTGGTGGGGCTGATGGGGTACGAGGGCCACGTCGCCGGGGTCGGGGACGCGCTGGCGGGCCGTCCGCTGCGCTCCCGGGCCATCCGGCTGATGCAGGGAGCGGCCCGCAAGGAACTGGCGGCCCGCCGCGCCGAGGCCGTACGGGCGGTGCGCGCGGTGGTGCCGGACCTGGAGTTCGTCAACGGCGGCGGGACGGGCAGCGTGCAGCAGACGGCGGCGGAGGACGCGGTCACGGAGATCGCCGCCGGGTCCGGGCTGTACGTGCCGCGGCTCTTCGACAACTACACCTCCTTCCGCGGGCGGCCTGCCGCGCTCTTCGCCCAGCCCGTGGTCCGGCGGCCCGGCGTCGGCGTGGTCACCGTGCTCGGCGGGGGCTATCCGGCCTCCGGCGCGGCCGGGGCGGACCGGTTGCCGGTGCCGTACCTTCCGCAGGGCCTGCGCTACGACCCCCGGGAGGGCGCGGGCGAGGTGCAGACGCCGCTGCTCGGGAGCCCGGCCGACGACCTGCTGATCGGCGACCGGGTCTGGTTCCGCCACGCCAAGGCGGGGGAACTGTGCGAGCGTTTCGACGCGTTGCACCTCGTGGAGGGCGACCGGGTGGCGGCCACCGTCCCGACCTACCGCGGCGAGGGCCGCACCTTCCTCTAGGCCCTGTCGTCACCGTGGCGCCCGGCCCGCGACGCCCGGCACCGCCGGACCGTCAGAAGACGCTGTCCGTCTGGTCGGGTATGACGCTGGTGTCGCTCCGGCGGACCGGTCCGGCGGTGCCGTCGCGCTCGGTGTAGCCCGTCGTGGCGCACGGGTAGGGGCTGCTCCTCCGCGGCTTCGGCTCGATGAACATCGGGTTGACGGCCCATGTGCCGTCGCTGTTGTCGTACGCCCGGCACATCAGCTCGTTCTTGTTCCGGTTCACGACGAGCCGCAGGGCGGTCGCGTCGCGCAGGAACGAGATGTCCGTGTCGGAGTCGCCGGCGGCGAACACCGGGCGGCGGGCCGCGGGCTGGACCTTCTCGGCGGCGGCGCCCCGTACGCCGAAGATCTCCTTGTTGATCCAGCAGCGCTTGCCGTCGATGTACGTGATCATCGTGTCGGCTCCGTCCCGGACGGAGCCGCACCCCTGGAGGTGGGAGGTGAACTTCCCGCCGCGCGCGGTGGTGTTGCGGATGCCGATGACCCGGTCGGCCCCGATGCCCACGCTCCCGGCCCACACCTCTACGACCGGCTGCGGGGAGGCGGAGCTGATCCAGACGTCGAAGCCGGCCTTCTGCAGGCTTTTGACCAGGTCCTTCTGCTGGTCGTAGTAGCGGACCCAGCCGGTGGCGGTGCCGCTTCCGACCCGTTGCGCGGTCCCGACGGGCGCGGCGAGGTTCTCGGTGCGGGCGGCGGCGGCGAAGCCGCGTACCTCGCGGGCGGTCCAGCCCTGCATGAGCTGCGGGAGCCATGCGTAGCCGGGTTCGTTCGTGCGGCGGTCCCAGCCGGCGAAGGCGGCGGCGCCGTTCCTGGTCGCCCCGGTCGCGTAGACCGCGTGGACCTCGTCGGCGCAGCGGTCGGCTCCGGCCGTACCGGTGCCGGTGGGCAGCGGGGTGCCGGGGCGGGCCAGGGCGCCGCAGGCCCCGGCCAGCGCGGTGGCGGCGGCCGGGGTGAGGAAGCGGCTGGTGGTGGTCCAGTCACCGGCGGCGGGCTGGCGGATCTTCCCGTTGCGCAGGAGCCAGAACATGGTGGCGTCGCCGACGTCGTTCTTGACGACCGTGTTGTCCCAGTCGAAGACGGCGACGGGCTGGACCCGGCCGGACCGGTAGGGGCCGCATCGGCCGTACCGGTCGACGAGCTGCTGGAGCCGTGCCTGGTTGTCCCCGTACCACCCGGCTCCGACGGTCACCCGCGGACACGGGGCGTGGCCTGCCTGTGCCGGGGGTGCCAGGAGGAGTCCGGAGCCGGTGACCGCCACGAGGGCGAGGGGCGTCGCCCATCTTCACTGCATGCTGCTCCTCCGGGGATGCGGGGTACGGGGCCGGCCGGGCACCTTGTGGCGCCCGGCCGGCGGAGTGGCGGGTGGGTGAGTGAGGCGGGTGGGGTGAGGCGGGCGGGGCCTACAGCGGGGTCACGTACGCGCCGGAGATGCCGCCGTCGACGAGGAAGTCGGTGGCGTTGATGAAGGAGGAGTCGTCGCTGGCGAGGAAGGCCACGGCGGCGGCGATCTCGGTGGGCTCGGCGAAGCGGCCCAGCGGGATGTGGACGAGGCGGCGGGCGGCCCGTTCGGGGTCCTTGGCGAACAGCTCCTGCAGGAGCGGGGTGTTGACGGGCCCCGGGCACAGGGCGTTCACGCGGATGCCCTCGCGGGCGAACTGGACGCCGAGCTCGCGGGACATGGCGAGGACGCCGCCCTTGGAGGCGGTGTAGGAGATCTGGGAGGTGGCCGCGCCCATGACGGCCACGAAGGAGGCGGTGTTGATGATCGAGCCCCGGCCCTGTCGCTGCATGTAGGGCAGGGCGGCCTTGCAGCACAGGTACACGGAGGTGAGGTTGACGTCCTGGACGCGGCGCCAGGCGTCGAGCTCGGTGGTGAGGATGGAGTCGTCGTCCGGCGGCGAGATGCCCGCGTTGTTGAAGGCGATGTCGACGGAGCCGTAGGTGTCGAAAGCGGTCTTGAACAGGGCGTCGACCTGTTCCTTGTCGGTGACGTCCACCTTGGCGTAGGTGCCGCCGACCTCTTCCGCGGCGGCCTTGCCGGCCGTCTCGTCGATGTCCCCGCAGACGATGTGCGCGCCCTCCGAGGCGAGGCGGCGGGCGGCGGCCAGACCGATGCCGCTGCCGGCTCCGGTGATGACGGCGGTGCGGCCGACGAGGCGGCGGCAGATGATCTCTTCGTTCGACATGCTGGTCAGGCCTCCGTGCTGATGAAGACGTTCTTGGTCTCGGTGAAAGCGGTGAGGGCGTCGGGTCCGAGCTCGCGGCCGAGTCCGGACTGCTTGTAGCCGCCGAAGGGGGTCCAGTAGCGGACGCTGCTGTGGGAGTTGACGGACAGGTTCCCGGCGGCGACGGCGCGCGAGACGCGCAGGGCGCGGCCGATGTCGCGGGTCCAGAGGGAGCCGGAGAGGCCGTACTCGGTCGCGTTGGCCAGGCGTACGGCGTCCTCCTCGTCCTCGAAGGGCAGGACGACGGCCACGGGGCCGAAGACCTCCTCGGCGGCCACGGGTGCGGTGGGGGCCACGTCCGTGACGAGGGTCGGGGGGTACCAGAAGCCGGGGCCTTCGGGGGCGGAGCCGCGGACGGTGGTGAGGTCGTCGGTGACGTAGGACCGTACGCGGTCCAGCTGGGTCCGTGAGATCAGTGGGCCCATCTGGGTCTTCGCGTCGGCCGGGTCCCCCACGACGACGCTCTCGATGCCCGGGGCGAGCAGCTCCAGGAAGCGGTCGTACGCCGAGCGCTGGACGAGGATCCGCGTGCGGGCGCAGCAGTCCTGGCCGGTGTTGTCGAGGAAGGCCATGGGGGCGGCCGCGGCGGCCGCTTCCAGGTCCGCGTCCGCGAAGACGATGTTGGGGCTCTTGCCGCCCAGTTCGAGGGTGACCCGCTTCACCCGGTCCGCGCACTTGGCCATGATCTGCTTGCCGACGCGGGTGGAGCCGGTGAAGACGATCTTGGCCACGGCGGGGTGCTCGACCAGTGCGTCGCCCGCCACCGCCCCGTGGCCGGGGAGCACCTGGAAGAGGTGCTCGGGGATCCCGGCTTCGAGGGCGAGTTCGGCGAGGCGCAGCGCGGTCAGCGGGGTGGTCTCGGCCGGCTTGAGGATCACGGCGTTGCCCGCGGCCAGGGCGGGCGCCAGGCCCCAGGCGGCGATCGGCATGGGGAAGTTCCAGGGGGCGATCACGCCGATGACGCCGAGGGGTTCGAGGAAGGTGACGTCGATGCCGCCGGCCACGGGGATCTGGCGGCCGGAGAGCCGTTCCACTCCCCCCGCGGCGAAGTCGAGCAGGTCGCGGACGTTGCCGGCCTCCCAGCGGGCGTTGCCGATGGTGTGGCCGGCTTCGCGGACCTCCAGCTGGGCCAGTTCCTCGACGTGTCCGTCGACGACCGCGGCGAAGCGGCGCAGCAGCCGCGCGCGGTCGGCGGGCGCCGCGGCGGCCCAGCCGCGCTGGGCGGCGGCGGCCCGCGCCACGGCGGCGTCGACATCGTCCCGTGTGGCGGCCGGGACGAGGGCGACGGTCTCCTCGGTGGCCGGGTTCAGCACTCTCAGATCGGCAGGGGCCGGCGCAGCGGACACGTGGGGCCTCTCAGTTCTCGGGTCGGTACGGGTGGGCTTAGAGGCGTTCGAAGGAGCGGCGCAGCTCCCAGTCGGTCACCGCGGAGTCGTACGCGTCGAGTTCCACGCGGGCCATGTTCCGGTAGTGGGCGACCACGTCCGGCCCGAAGGCCGCCTTGGTGATCTCGCTGTTCTCCCAGAGTTCCGCGGCCTCGCGCAGGGTGGTGGGGACGTGGGCGTACTCGCCGGTGTAGGCGTTGCCCGCACAGGCGTCGGGCAGTTCCAGCTCGTTCTCGATGCCGTGGAGACCGGCCGCGACCAGGCCGGCGACGGCGAGGTAGGGGTTGACGTCGCCGCCGGGGAGGCGGTTCTCGAAGCGCATGGACCGGCCGTGGCCGACGACCCGGAGGGCGCAGGTCCGGTTGTCCACGCCCCAGGCGACGGCCGTGGGGGCGAAGGATCCCGGCTGGAAACGCTTGTACGAATTGATGTTGGGGGCGTAGAGAAGGGAGAAGTCGCGCAGTGCGGCCAGCTGGCCGGCCAGGAAGTGCCGCATCACCGGTGACATCCCGCCCGGACCGTCACCGGCCATGGCATTGCGTCCGTCGGCGTCACCCAGGGAGAGGTGGATGTGGCAGGAGTTGCCCTCGCGCTCGTCGTACTTGGCCATGAAGGTGAGCGAGACGCCTTCCTGGGCGGCGATCTCCTTGGCCCCCGTCTTGTAGACGGCGTGCTGGTCGCAGGTGGTGAGCGCCTCGTCGTAGCGGAAGGCGATCTCGTGCTGGCCGAGGTTGCACTCCCCCTTCGCCGATTCGACGACCAGGCCCGCGGCCTGCATCTCGTTGCGGATGCGGCGCAGCAGGGGCTCGATGCGGCCGGTCCCGAGGACCGAGTAGTCGGTGTTGTACTGGTTGGCGGGGGTCAGACCGCGGTAGCCGGAGTTCCAGGCCTTCTCGTAGGTGTCCTGGAAGACCATGAACTCCAGCTCGGTGCCGACCATCGCGGTGTACCCGCGCTCGGCGAGGCGCTCCAGCTGGTGGCGCAGGATCTGCCGGGGCGCGGCGACGACGGGCGAGCCGTCGTTCCAGGCGAGGTCGGCCACGAGGAAGGCGCTGCCGGGGTTCCAGGGGATGCGGCGCAGGGTGGCGGTGTCGGGGTGCATGGCGAAGTCGCCGTAGCCCCGGTCCCAGGAGGACATCTCGTAGCCGTCGACCGTGTTCATCTCGGTGTCGACGGCGAGGAGGTAGTTGCAGCCCTCGGTGCCGTGCTCCAGGACCTCGTCCAGGAAGAACTGTGCGGCGAACCGCTTGCCCTGGAGGCGCCCCTGCATGTCGGGGAAGGCCAGGACGACTGTGTCGATCTCACCGCTGGCGACGAGGACGCGGAGCTCCTCGGTCGCGAGCGGCGGCTTGCGGTCTACCACGGGAATCTCTCCTTCGGTGAGCCGAGGAGGCCTAAGGTATTGAACAGAACCATTGCTTGGGAAGGGGAGGGGCCGAGATGACCGATACGGCGAGCGAAGGAGACGCCGTGGCACGGCTGAATCCCGTGCTGCGGCAGGTGCGGGCGGGCAACGGTTTCGAGGAGGCTCTGGAGCAGATCCTCCAGGTGGTCCGGCTGGGCCTGGTGCCGGGCGGGGAACGGCTGCCGCCCGAGCGCGAGCTGGCGGAGCGGATGGGGATCAGCCGGGTCACGCTGCGCGAGGTGCTGAAGGTCCTGCAGGACCAGGGCCTGGTGGAGTCCCGGCGCGGACGCTACGGCGGAACGTTCGTCCTGCCCCGCGCCGACACGCCGGCGGCCGGCGTCGGGGAGGAGCTGCGCCGGCGCGTCGCCGGGGTGGACATCGAGGACGTCCTGCGGTTCCGCGAGGTGCTGGAGGTGGGCGCGGCCGGACTCTGCGCCTCCCAGGGGCTCACCGAGGAGGACACCGGGCGGCTGCTCGGCGCGCTGGCGGCCACGCACGACGCCCCCCTGGCCGACTACCGCCGCCAGGACACCCTCTTCCACCTCACCCTGTGCGAACTGGCCGGTTCGGCCTCCCTGACCGCCCAGTACGCGGCCGTCCGGGCCACCGTGAACGACCTGCTGGACTGCATCCCGCTGCTGGTGCGCAACCTGGAGCACTCCCAGCAGCAGCACACCACCCTGGTGGAGGCGGTACGGGAGGGGGACGCGGACCTGGCCCGGGAGACGATGCGCGAGCACTGCTGCGGCACGGCGGCGCTGCTGCGGGGGTTCCTGGCCTGAGCGGGCGGCCCGGGGGCGGGCGCGGGGCCAGGGGCCGCACCGCCTCCGCCCCGCCGCCCGGGAAGGCCCCCGGCCGGGAGGCCTTCGTAACTTCTCTTTAACGCACAGGTCTTGCGCACTCCACTCCGGTACGGCAAAGGTACGCCCCACAACCATTGCCCTGAGGCAGGAGCGCACGATGGCCGACGACATCGAGGCACGGCTCACCGCCGTCCCCGCACCCACCCCGTCCCCCGGGGGCGGCGACCAGGACTACCACGCCCGCCGCACGCTGCGCCGCGGCAGCGCCGGCTGGCTCCTGCTCACCGGCCTCGGCGTCGCGTACGTCGTCTCCGGGGACTTCTCCGGCTGGAACGTCGGCCTCGACAAGGGCGGCTTCGGCGGCCTCGCCGTCGCCACCGTCCTGATGGGGGCGATGTACGCCTGCCTGGTCTTCTCCCTCGCCGAGCTCTCCAGCGTCCTGCCCACCGCGGGCGGCGGTTACGGCTTCGCCCGGCGCGCGCTGGGGCCCTGGGGCGGCTTCCTGACCGGCACCGCCATCCTGATCGAGTACATCCTGGCTCCCGCCGCGATCGTCATCTTCATCGGCGACTACGTGGAGTCCCTCGGCCTCTTCGGCCTGACCTCCGGCTGGCCCGTCTACCTGGCCTGCTTCGTCATCTTCATCGGGGTGCACCTCTGGGGGGTCGGCGAAGCCCTGCGCTTCAGCCTCGTCGTGACCGCCATCGCTGTCACCGCACTCCTGATCTTCGCCGTCGGCGCCTTCACCGAGTTCGACGCGAGCGGCCTCGACGACATCCCCGTCGACGCGGACGCCTTCGGCTCCAGCTCCTGGCTGCCCCTGGGCCTGCTGGGCATCTGGGCGGCCTTCCCCTTCGGCATGTGGTTCTTCCTCGGCGTGGAGGGCGTCCCGCTGGCGGCCGAGGAGGCGAAGGACCCGGTCCGCTCCATGCCGAAGGCGCTCTCCCTCTCCATGGGCATCCTCGCGCTGCTGGCCCTGATCACCTTCTTCGCGGCGACCGGCGCGCAGGGCGCGGACGCGATCAAGTCGGCCGGCAACCCGCTGGTGGTGGCCCTGGAGGGGGACGGCGGCCCGACCGCGCTGAGCCGGTTCGTCAACTACGCGGGCCTCGCCGGCCTGGTGGCCTCCTTCTTCTCGCTGATCTACGCCGGCTCGCGCCAGCTCTTCGCCCTCTCCCGGGCCGGGTACCTGCCCCGCTTCCTGTCGCTCACCTCCCGGCGCAAGGCCCCGTACCTCGGTCTCGTCATCCCCGGAGCGATCGGCTTCACCCTCGCGGCGGCGACCGGCGACGGCGCCCGCATGCTCAACATCGCGGTGTTCGGAGCGACCATCTCCTACGCCCTGATGGCCCTCTCCCACATCGTGCTGCGCCGCCGGGAACCGGGCCTGGAGCGCCCCTACCGCACCCCCGGCGGCGTCCTGACCTCCTCGGTGGCCTTCGTCCTGGCCCTTCTGGCGCTGGTCGCCACCTTCCTGGTGGACAGGGACGCGGCGTTCATCGCGCTGGCCGTGTACGCCGTCGCCCTCGCCTACTTCGCCCTCTACAGCCGCCGCCACCTGGTGGCCTCGGCGCCCGAGGAGGAGTTCGCCGCCCTCGCGAAAGCCGAGGCGGAGCTCGCACGGGACTGAAATCCTGTCCCCGCCCGACCGCACCGACCGTCCAGGAGGTAGAGAACGTGCCCAGGCCGCTCATCGGCATCAGCACCTACGTGGAGGCTTCCACCCGCTACGGCGTGTGGGACCTGCCCACGGCCCTCGTCCCCTCGGGGTACTACGAACTCGTCCAGGCGGCGGGCGGCACGGCCGTGCTGCTCCCGCCGGACGAACCCGGGAGGGCCGCGGAGGTGCTGAGCCGGCTGGACGGACTGGTCGTGTCGGGCGGGCCCGACGTGGACCCGCTCCACTACGGGGCCGCCCGCGACCGCCGTACGGGCTCCCCCGCGGCCGTCCGCGACCACTGGGAGCTGGCCCTGATCGCCGCCGCCCTGGAGTCGGGCCTGCCGCTGCTCGGCGTCTGCCGGGGGATGCAGGCCCTGAACGTGGCCCTCGGCGGCACCCTGACCCAGCACCTCGACGGGCACATGGACACCCCGGGCGTCATGGGCCGGCACCCGGTCCGGCCGGTTCCCGGCAGCCGGTACGCGGCGCTGGTGCCGGAGGAGGCCGAGGTGCCGACCTACCACCACCAGGCCGTCGACCGGCTGGGCCGCGGGCTGACCGCCTCGGCCCACGCGGCCGACGGCACGGTGGAGGCGATCGAACTCGCCGACCCGGCGCGCTGGGTCCTGGGCGTCCAGTGGCACCCGGAGCAGGCCAAGGACACCCGCGTGATGTCCGCCCTGGTCGACGAGGCCGGCACCCGCACGTCCCTCCGGGTGCACTGACCTCAGCGGCCCCGCTGGGGGCGGGGGCCGGGCCCGAAGGCCGAAGCCGGGCACCCGGGCCGAGACCCGGCACGGGCCGGGTGGGGCACAGGCGGCCGGGGCCGGGCGGGCCGAGCCCGCCCGGGATCACGGGGCAGCCCTCAGGAGCGGCCCCGGGTCAGCGACAGGAGGTCGCGCGCCGGGCCGGCCGGGCGGGCGCCCGTGGGCCAGACGGCCCGCAGCGCCCGGTCCAGGGCGGCCCCCGCGACCGGGACGGCGACCAGCCGGCGGGCCGTCAGTTCGTCGCCGAGGGCCAGCTCCGACAGGACGCACGGCCCGGCGCCGCTGAGGGCCGCCGCCTTCACCGCGGTGGTCGACGCCAGTTCCAGCAGCGGCTCCGCCAGCCCCCCGGCACCCGCCAGGGCCGCATCCAGCACCTGCCGGGTCCCGGAACCCCGCTCGCGCAGGATCAGCGGCGTCGACGCCAGCTCCGCCGCGGCCACCCCGCGGGAGCGCCGGGCCCACGGGTGCCCCGGTGCCACCGCCACGACCAGCCGGTCCTGGGCGATGACGGCCGAGTCCAGCCCCTCCGGCACGATCAGCCCCTCCACGAACCCGAGGTCCGCCTCGTGCGCGAGGACCCGCTCGGCGACCACCGCCGAGTTCCCCGCGTGCAGCGACACCGCCGTGTCCGGTCGCTGCCCGCGCAGCGCGATCAGCCAGCCGGGCAGCAGGTACTCCGCGATGGTCATGCTGGCGGCCACCCGCAGCCGCGAGTCACGGCGCCCCCGCAGGGCCTGGGCCCCCGCGTCGAAGGCCTCCGCCGCCTCCACCACCTGCCGGGCCCAGTCCGTGACCAGCGCCCCCTCCGCCGTCAGCGTCGACCCGCGGGGCGACCGGTCGACCAGGGCCACGCCCAGGCGGGTCTCCATGGCCCGGATGCGGCTGCTCGCCGCGGGCTGGGTGATGCCCAGGCGCCGGGCCGCACCGCTCAGGCTGCCCATCCGCGCCACCGCGAGCAGCAGTTCCATCGCGCCCAGGTCCGGTACCCGGTGTGCCAGCGGAACCCACTCGTCATTGCCCATAACATCAGTTTATGGCCCCATAGGGAGATCACCTCTGCCGCTCGGTCCGCCCCGGCGGGAGGCTGGCCCCATGGCCACCACCCTCGTGCGACCCCGCACCACCCCCACCCCCGCCGGGACCGCGCCCCGCGCCCACCAGGCCCCCGCGCTGCGGCACCTCGGCCCCAACTGGTACGCCTCCGTCATGGGCACCGCGATCGTCGCCAACGCCGGCGCGACCCTCCCGTACCAGCTCCCCGGACAGCGCGTGGCCTGCCAGATCGTCTGGGTGCTGTCCGCGCTCGCGCTCGCCGCGCTGCTCACGGCCCGTGCCGGGCACTGGATCCACCACCGCGACCAGGCCCGCGCCCATCTCCTCGACCCCGCCGTGGCCCCGTTCTACGGCTGCCTCTCGATGGCCCTGCTGGCCGTCGGCGGCGCCACCCTCGTCGTCGGCACGGACCTGATCGGGACCGGCGCCGCCGTCGCGGTGGACGCCGTCCTCTTCGCCGCCGGCACCTCCATCGGCCTGGTCATGGCCGTCGCCGTGCCCTACCTGATGATGGTCCGCCACACGGTGGAGGCGAAGCAGGCCACCCCCGTCTGGCTGCTCCCCGTGGTCGCCCCGATGGTCTCCGCCGCGCTGGGACCCCTGCTGATACCCCACCTGCCCGCGGGCCAGCCCCGCGAGGCGCTGCTCCTCGCCTGCTACGCCATGTTCGGCCTGAGCCTGCTGGCCACGCTGCTCATGCTCCCCCTGGTCTTCGGCCGGCTGCTCGTGAGCGGCCCCCTCCCCCTGACCCTGACCCCGACCCTCTTCCTGGTGCTGGGCCCCCTCGGGCAGTCGACCACCGCCGTGAACCAGCTCGCCGACGTGGCCCCGCAGTCCATCGGCGCCCCGTACGCCGGTGCGCTCGCCGCCTTCGCGGTCGTCTACGGGGTGCCCGTGATGGGCTTCGCCCTGCTGTGGCTGGCGCTCGCCGCGGCCCTGCTGGTCCGGGCGGCCCGGAACGGGATGCGGTTCGCGATGACCTGGTGGGCGCTGACCTTCCCGGTCGGCACCTGCGTCACCGGCGCCGCCGGCCTGGCCCGCCACACCGGCCTGACGGCCTTCGCCTGGCTCGCCGCGGCCCTGTTCCTGGCCCTGCTGACCGCCTGGCTGCTCGCCGCCGCCCACACCCTCCGCGGCCTCCTCACCCGCACCCTGCCGGCCCGGCCGTAGGCCCTGTCGTCACAGTGGCGCCACTTCGACGACAGGGCCTCGGGGGTGTCCTGCCGGTCAGGCCGCCGCGCGCAGGTCGTCCGCCAGCACCCGCGGGGCCTCGGCCAGCGAAGGCCCGTACCAGGTCAGGTGGCGGCCGCCGACCAGGGCGGCGGGCAGGCCGGGGAAGGCGTCCGGGCCGTCCTCGGCCGTGAAGCGGTAGGGCTCGTCGGGGAGCACCACCAGACCGCAGCCGGCGGCCGCGAGCTCTTCCACCGGCACCCTCGGGTAACGCTCCGCGTGCCCGGCGTACACGTTGCGCACGCCCAGCCGCGCCAGCAGGTCCCCGGCGAAGGTGTCCCGGCCGAGCACCATCCACGGCCGGCGCCATACCGGGACGAAGGCGGTCACGGACCCCACCGGCTCGGCCCGGTCCCACGCGCGCTCGGCGTCCGCCAGCCATCCCGGCCTCGTCAGTCCCAGGGCCCCCACCAGGACCCGGTCCAGCTCCCGGAAGGCCTGCGGCAGGTCCCGGACCTCGGTGACCAGCACCTCCAGTCCCGCCGCCCGCAGGGCCGCCAGGTCCGGGGCCCGGTTCTCCTCCTCGTTGGCGATCACCAGGTCCGGGCGCAGTTCCACGATCCGGCGTACGTCGGGGTTCTTCGTCCCCCCGATGCGCACCGCAGCCCCGAGGTCCGCCGGGTGCGTGCACCAGTCCGTGACCCCGGCCAGCAGACCCGGACCGCTCTCCGCCACCGCCTCGGTCAGGGACGGCACCAGCGAGACGACCCGCCGCACGGCGCTCACCGCCCGGGCGACGGCGGCTCGGAGGTCGCGTGGATGTGGTCGCCGACGGCCACGACCAGGAGCCGGGTGTCCTCGGTGACGGCCCGCCAGCGGTGGCGCACGCCCCCCGACAGGAACAGCGCGTCACCGCTCTCCAGCCGGTACGCCCGCCCTTCCGCCTCCACCTGGCAGGCGCCCGAAACCACGTACATCAGCTCGTCGTTGCGGTGCTGGTACTCGCGGCCCGCGTCCTGGTCCCCCGTGAACTCCAGGGCGTGCAGCTGGTGATGGCCGCGCACGAGGGGCCGTACACCGGGCACGGGCGTGAGCCCGGACGCGTCGCCGGCCCGTACGAGGTCCACCGTGCGCGCGGTGTCGGAAGCGGCCAGCAGCTCGACGGCCGTGGTCTCCAGCGCGTCCGCGACCCGTTCCAGGGAGCGCATGCTGGGCCGCGCCCGCTCGTTCTCTATCTGGCTCAGGAAGGGGACCGACAGGCCGCTGCGCGCCGAGACGGCCGCCAGGGTCAGGTGAAGCGCGCGGCGCCGCTTGCGGACGGCCACGCCGACCCTGAGCGGTTCCTTCGCGTCCTTGTCCTTGTCCCTGTCCTTGTCCGTGCCCATGTCCGTGCTCTTGGTCTTGTCGTGCTCGCGGTGCAAGTCGTCCGGGCCGTCCGTGCCGTCCCTGTCGTTCATGTCGGGGCTGCCCTCCCCTTGTCCGTCGCACATCGGTGTGCTGTAAGCACCTTACGCAGCAACCGCCTCCCGTATCGCGCGCACGAGCGGACCGGTCCGGCCGGGCGGTGCCTTCGCGCAGGTGCCCGCTCACCGTCCGTAGCGCGTACGGCCGTCCTGACGGGCGGTTCCGCGGCGGACGGGCCCGCGCCGGGTTGCGGCATCATCGTGTCCGTGACGACACGACGCCTGATGCTCCTGGACACCGCCTCCCTCTACTACCGCGCCTACTTCGGTGTGCCGGACTCGGTGAAGGCCCCCGACGGCACGCCGGTCAACGCCGTGCGCGGGCTGCTCGACTTCATCGGACGACTGGTCCAGGACCACCGCCCGGACGATCTGGTGGCGTGCATGGACGCCGACTGGCGGCCGCACTGGCGGGTGGAGCTGATCCCGTCGTACAAGGCGCACCGCGTCGCGGAGGAGACGGAGACGGGCCCGGACGTGGAGGAGACCCCCGACACCCTTGCCCCGCAGGTGCCGATCATCGAGGCGGCGCTGGACGCCTTCGGGATCGCCCGCGTGGGAGTCGCCGGCTACGAGGCCGACGACGTGATCGGCACGCTCACCGCCCGCGCGACCGGCCCCGTCGACATCGTGACCGGGGACCGGGACCTGTACCAGCTGGTGGACGACGCCCGGCAGCGGCGCGTGCTGTACCCGCTCAAGGGGGTGGGCACCCTCCAGGTGACGGACGAGGCGTGGCTGCGCGAGAAGTACGGGGTGGACGGGCCCGGGTACGCGGACCTGGCGCTGCTGCGCGGGGACCCGAGCGACGGCCTGCCGGGGGTCCCTGGCATCGGCGAGAAGACCGCGGCGAAGCTCCTCGACGCCTACGGTTCGCTGGCCGGGATCATCGCGGCGGTCGACGACCCTAAGTCGAAGCTGACCCCCGCGCAGCGCAAGCGGCTGGACGAGTCCCGTCCGTATCTGGCGGTCGCGCCGAAGGTCGTCCAGGTGGCCGCGGACGTCCCGTTGCCGCAGTTCGACCCGGCTCTTCCCACGTCCCCCGCACAGCCCGAACTCGTTTCCGCCCTCGCCCATCGGTGGGGTCTCGGTGGAGCCGTGTCGCGCCTGAGCGGCGCGCTGCTCCACTGAGGTGCTAACTTAGGTAATCCTAAGTTTCAGGGGAGTCAGGGGAGTCACCGTGGCAGAAGGACGCGCCCGCACCGTCGGAACCGCTGTCGTCGTACGTACCGAACGGCTTTCGCCACACATGGTGCGGCTCGTGCTGGGTGGTGACGGTTTGACGGGCTTCGATGCGGGCGAGTTCACCGATCATTACATCAAGATCCTCTTCCCCCCGAAGGGCGTCACCTACCCTTCGCCGTGGAATCTTGAGCAGATCCGCGCCGACTTCCCGCGCGCCCAGTGGCCGCGCCAGCGTGCGTACACGGTGCGTGCCTGGGACCCGGCGCACCGGGAGCTGACCCTCGATTTCGTCGTCCACGGCGACGAGGGCGTGGCCGGTCCGTGGGCCGCCGGGGCCCAGCCGGGTGAACTCGTACGCTTCCTCGGCCCGGGCGGCGCCTACGCCCCGGACCCGGCGGCCGGCTGGCACCTCATGGTGGGCGACGAGAGTGCGCTGCCGGCGATCGCCGCGGCGATGGAGCGGGTACCGGCCGGTGCGACGGTCCACGCCTTCGTCGAGGTCGACGGCCCCGCCGACGAGCTGAAGATCGCCACCGCGGACGGCACCGTGCCGCACTGGATCCACCGCGGCGCCCGGCCGGTCGGCGAGGCCCTGGTGGAGGCGGTCACCTCGTTCGAGTTCCCCTCCCAGGACGTGCACGCCTTCGTCCACGGCGAGGCCGGCTTCGTCAAGGAGCTCCGCCGTCACCTGCGCCTGGAGCGGGGCGTCCCGCGCGAGCACCTGTCCATCTCGGGCTACTGGCGCCTGGGCGAGACGGACGAGGGCTGGCGCGCGATCAAGCGCGACTGGAACGCCAAGGTCGAAGCCGAACAGGAACTCCCCCACAACGCAGCCGCCTGACCCGAGCCCCCTGGACCCCGCCCCCCGGCGCAGCCCGGCCCCGCCGGCTATCGAGGCGCGGGGTCCGGGGCAGCGCCCCGGCAACGGCGCCGCGCAATCCCACCCGGCCCCAGGACCCCGCCGGACGCAGCCCAGGCCCGAGCCCCACATCCCAGCCCCGCCGGCGATCCGAGGCGCGGGTCCGGGGCAGCGCCCCGGCAACGGCGTCGCGCCGACCCACCCGGACGCAGGGCGCGGGCCCGAGACCCGGGGACCGGGCCCGGGCCCGGCACCCGGCCCGCGGCGCAGCCACACCGCGCGCAGTCACCCGCACGGCGGGACAATGACCCCATGCCCACGCTCCGCGCACTCAGCGCGGCGGCCACCGCCGCGACCCTGCTCGCCGCCACATCAGCGACGGCCACGACGGCAACGGCGGCACCGGCAGCGGCGGCCACAGCAAGCACAGCGGCCACGGCAACGGCGACGCCCGCCGCCCCCAGCCCCCCACCCCCGCCGAAGCCCCTCCTGACCGACGCCCAGGTCGACAAGGCGGTCGCCCGCCTCGACCAGACGGTCCGCGACATGATGCGCCGCACCGGCGTCCCCGGGGTGTCCGTCGCGGTCGTCCACCAGGACGAGGTCGTCCACCTCCAGGGCTACGGCCTCCGCAGGACCGGCGAGAACGCCCGCGTCGGCCCCGACACCGTCTTCCAGATCGCTTCGCTCTCCAAGCCGGTCTCCTCGACGGTGGTGGCCGGCACCCTCACCGCCCCCGACGAGTGGGACCGCCGCGCCGCCCTCCCCGGCTTCTCCCTCAAGGACCCCTGGGTCACCGAGCACGTCTCCACCGCCGACCTCTTCTCGCACCGCAGCGGCCTCCCCGACCACGCCGGCGACCTCCTCGAAGACCTCGGCTACGACCAGGCGTACATCCTCGACCACCTGCGCCTGGAGCCCCTCACCCCGTTCCGCGCGAGCTACGCCTACACCAACTTCGGTTTCACCGCCGCCGCCGAGGCCGTGGCCCGCGCCAAGGGCACCAGCTGGCAGAAACTCGCCGCGGACACCCTGTTCAAGCCCGCCGGCATGGCGCACACCAGCACCGCCTTCGCCGCCTTCGCGGACGCCCCCGACCACGCCGCGACCCACGTCAGGAACGCGAACGGCACCTGGAGCCCCCGCTACGTCCGCGACCCGGACGCCCAGGCCCCGGCCGGCGGGGTCAGCTCCACCGCCCGCGACATGTCCCGGTGGCTGCGGCTCCAGCTCGGCGAAGGCCGTCTCGACGGGAAGCAGATCGTCCCGGCCGACACCTTGGCCCGTACGCACCTGCCCGAGATCGTGTCCCAGCAGCCCGCCCCGCCGCAGAACCGCACCGGTTTCTACGGCCTGGGCTGGAACGTCAGCTACGACGACGCCGGGCGCCTGCGCCTGAGCCACTCCGGTGCCTTCGACCTCGGCGCCAACACGAGCGTCACGATGCTCCCCCTGGAGGAACTCGGCATCGTCGTCCTCACCAACGGCGCCCCCGTCGGCCTGGCGGACGCCGTAGCCCTGGACTTCTTCGACTTCGCCGAGCACGGCAGGCCCACCGCCGACTGGCTGGGCCTGGCCGGCACCCTCTACGCACAGATGGAGGACGCGAGCCGCTCCCCCACCGACTACGCCCGCCCGCCCGCCTCCCCGGAGCCCGCCGAGGACAGCGCCGCGTACACCGGCACCTACGACAACCCCTACTTCGGCAAAGCGACCGTGACCGCCGACGACAAGGGCGCCCTCACCCTCTCCCTCGGCCCGAAGCCGGAGCGCTTCCCCCTCGCCCACTACGACGGGAACACGTTCAGCTTCGAGACCCGCGGCGAGAACGCGGTCGGCCGCACCGGCGTGACCTTCTCCGACGGCACCCTGCGCGTCGAGTACCTCGACGCGGACCACCTGGGCACCTTCACGCAGCCGTAGCCGCATAGCCTGTCCCCCGATGAGACGCAGAGCCCCGGTACCCCCCTCGCCCCTCCCCCAGCGCGCCGGAATCGACCCGGTCCGGCTGCGCCTGCCCCCCGACCCGGACGGGACCTGGACGGACCTCGGCGGCTACCTGGCCGCGCACTACGCGGGCGGCCCCGGCGCCGAGGCCGTGGCCCGCCTGCTGGCGGCCGGCCGGGTACGGGGGCCGGGCGGCCGGGTGCTGCGCGCGCGGGACCCGTACGAGCCGGGCGCCTACCTGTGGTTCCACCGGGACCTGCCGGCCGAGCCCGCCGTCCCCTTCCCGGTCCGCGTCGTCCACCGCGACCCGCACCTGCTGGTCGTGGACAAGCCGCACTTCCTGGCGACCACCCCGCGCGGCAGCCACATCACCCAGACCGCCCTGGCCCTGCTCCGCGAGGAGCTGGACCTGCCCGGCCTGAGCCCGGCGCACCGGCTGGACCGGCTGACCGCGGGCCTGGTGATGTTCAGCGTCCGGCCCGCGGACCGGGGTGCCTACCAGCTCCTCTTCCAGCGGCGGGAGGTGCACAAGGAGTACGAGGCCCTCGCGCCCCACGATCCGCAGCTCGGCCTGCCGCGCACGGTGCGCAGCCGGATCGAGAAGACCCGCGGGGTCATCGCGGCGACCGAGGTCCCGGGCGGCGAGCCGAACGCCGAGACCCGGATCGAACTCACCGGCACCCGCGGCGGCCTGGGCCGCTACCGGCTGACCCCGCACACCGGCCGCACCCACCAGCTGCGGGTGCACATGAACGCCCTGGGCGTGCCCATCCTCGGCGATCCGGTCTATCCGCGGGTCACCGATCCGGCCCCGGACGACTACCGCAGACCGCTCCAGCTCCTGGCCCGGGTCCTGGCCTTCACCGACCCGGTCACCGGCATCGCCCACCGCTTCGAGAGCGGCCTCGCCCTGCAGGCCTGGGACGACCGCCCGGGCTGGGAGTCGGGCACCGGGTCCGGCACCGCGCCCTGAAACCGGGCTGCGGCCAGGCCCGGGCCGTCCCGTCCGGCTCTTGCCGGGCCCGCCCCGCCCGCAAGAGCCGGCCGGACGGCCTAGCCGTCGATGCCCGCGACCCGCAGGGCGGCGTCCGCCGTGGCCTCCGCGAAGGCCGTCACCGGCCGCGCCGGATCCGCACGGTGGATGAGCATGACCCCCTCGATGAGGCCGAAGACCAGGTCGGTGCGGAGTGCCAGCCCGGCCCGGTCCCCGGCCAGTTCGGCCCCGACGCAGGTGCCGTGGAGCAGCCCGCGGTAGATGTGCCTCAGTTCGGCGCGCATCCGGCGGAACTGGCCGAAGCGGGCCCCGGCCACCTCGGGCAGCAGGTACAGGGCGCCCAGGTTGTGCGGCCCCCCGCACAGCAGCAGCACGTCGGCGCGGCACAGTTCCCACAGCCTGCGGGCGGCGGGCCGCCCGGCGTCGGCGAGGAGTCTGCGGCCCAGCAGCAGCGAGGGCGCGACCGTGGACTCCAGGAGTTCGGCGAGGAGTTCCTCCTTGCCGGTGAAGTAGTGGTACATGGTGGCCTGGCGCAACCCGGCCCGTTCGGCCACGGCCCGGGTGGTCGTGGCCGCGTACCCCCGGACGGTGAACAGTTCGGCCGCCGCGCACAGGAGTTCCTCGCGCGGCGGCCGGCCGCTCACCGGTCTCAGCTGGTCGGCGCGTGGCCGACCGACCCGTCTCGGTCCTTCGTCTGCTGCCCCACTCATGGGCCGATCGTCGCACAGCGCACGGCGAACTGATCATGGCAAGAGATGAGATCAAGCCATGCCCACTCTCGGAGGAAGCCCCAAAAGCGCCTAGCCGACCGAGCTGTAGGCCACTACACCCCGAAGGAGGGCGTCCACGGCCTTGCGGGCATTTCGCGCCACCGTGCTCCCGCTGCCACCGGAGGCCGAAGGAGCCGCCGCCGCGACCTGCCCCAGGACGTCGATGACCTGCTTGCACCAGCGCACGAAGTCACCGGCCGGCATCTCCGCCTCGCGCAGCACCTCGTCCAGGGTCTTGTCGGAGGCCCACTGGTACGCCGCCCAGGCGAAGCCGAGGTCCGGCTCCCGCTGGCCCACGCCCTCCGCCTGGTTGATGCGGTGGTCCTCCTCCAGCGCATCGAGCCGGCCCCAGATCCGGACCATCTCGCCGAGCGCCTCCTTCGCCGCGCCGCCGGGCACCTTCGGCGCCACCGCGTCGTCGGACTGGCGCGCCTCGAAGACCAGCGCCGATACGCAGGCGGCCAGTTCGGCCGGGCTCAGGCCCTCCCAGACCCCTGCGCGCAGGCACTCGGAGGCCAGCAGGTCGAGCTCCCCGTACAGCCGGGCGAGCCGCCTGCCGTGCTCGGTGACCTCGTCCTCGCGCAGGTAGTCCAGATCGGTGAGCAGCGCGTGGATCCGGTCGAAGGTGCGGGCGATGGTGTTCGTCCGGCCCTCGATGCGCCGCTCCAGCGCCTGGGTGTCGCGCTTGAGCCGGTGGTAGCGCTCCGCCCAGCGGGCGTGGTCCTCGCGCTCGTCGCAGCCGTGGCAGGGGTGCGCCCGCAGGGCGGCCCGCAGCCGGGCGATCTCACGGTCGTCGGCGGCCGCCGAGCGGCCGCGTCCGTGCCGCTCCGGCGTGATGTGCCCCGCCTTGGTGCGCAGTTGGGAGGCCAGGTCCCGACGGGACTGCGGCGAACGGGCGTTGAAGGTCTTGGGGATCCGCATCCGGTCGAGCGCCTCCACCGGGACCGGGAAGTCGATCGCGGCGAGCCGCTTGACCTGCCGCTCGGCGGTGAGCACCAGCGGCCGGGGGCCCTCGGCGTACTCGTACCCGCGGTGCCCGTTGACCCGCCCGGCGGGCACGCCCGGGTCCAGGACCAGCGCGAGTCCGGCGAACTTGCCGGTCGGGACGTGGATGATGTCGCCCGGCTTGAGCTTCTCCAGCGAACTGGCGGCCTGGGCCCGGCGCTGGGCCGCACCGTGCTTGGCCAGCTCCGTCTCGCGGTCCTTGAGGTCGCGGCGCAGCTGCGCGTACTCCTCGAAGTTCCCCAGGTGGCAGGTCATGCCCTCCTGGTAGCCCTCCAGCCCCTCCTCGTTGCGCTGCACCTGGCGGGAGATGCCGACGACGGACCGGTCGGCCTGGAACTGGGCGAAGGAGGTCTCCAGCAGCTCGCGCGAGCGGTGCCGCCCGAACTGGCTGACCAGGTTCACGGCCATGTTGTACGAGGGCTTGAAGCTGGAGCGCAGCGGATAGGTGCGGGTACCGGCGAGGCCGGCCAGCTGCACCGGGTCCATGCCGCGCTGCCAGAGCACCACGGCGTGGCCCTCGACGTCGATGCCGCGCCGCCCGGCCCGGCCGGTGAGCTGCGTGTACTCGCCGGGGGTGATGTCGGCGTGCTGCTCGCCGTTCCACTTGACGAGCTTCTCCAGGATGACCGTGCGCGCGGGCATGTTGATGCCCAGCGCGAGGGTCTCGGTGGCGAAGACGGCCTTCACGAGGCCGCGTACGAACAGCTCCTCCACGACCTCCTTGAAGGTGGGCAGCATGCCCGCGTGGTGCGCGGCGATACCCCGCTCCAGGCCTTCGAGCCACTCGTAGTAGCCGAGGACGTGCAGGTCCTCGGTGGGGATGGAGGCCGTCCGCTCCTCGACGATCTCCCGGACCCTCAGGCGGGCCGCGTCGTCGTTGAGCCGCAGGCCCGCGTAGAGGCACTGCTGGACGGCGGCCTCGCAGCCGGCCCGGCTGAAGATGAAGTTGATGGCGGGCAGCAGCCCGTCGCCGTCGAGGCGGGCGATGACCTCGGGGCGGGAAGGGGTCCAGATCCGGCCCCGGGAGCGGCGCTCGCGCTCGCGGTCGGCTTCGCGGACCATCTTGCCGCGGCGCCGGTCCTTGGGGCTGTAGGTACGGCTGTTCTCCTCGCGCGCCATGCGCAGCAGGTCGGGATTGACCTCGCGGCGTGCGGAGCCGCGGCCTCCGTGGTCGGACTCCTCCTCGAAGAGGTCGAAGATCCGGCGGCCCGCCATGACGTGCTGCCACAGCGGTACGGGCCGTTCCTCGGAGACGATCACCTCGGTGTCGCCGCGCACGGTGTCCAGCCAGTCACCGAACTCCTCGGCGTTGGACACGGTGGCCGACAGGGACACCAGGGTCACCGACTCGGGGAGGTGGATGATCACTTCCTCCCAGACGGCCCCGCGGAAGCGGTCGGAGAGGTAGTGCACCTCGTCCATCACGACGTAGCCGAGGCCGCGCAGCGACTGGGAGCCCGCGTACAGCATGTTGCGGAGCACCTCGGTGGTCATGACGACCACGGGTGCCTCGGAGTTGACGCTGTTGTCGCCGGTGAGCAGGCCCACCTTGTCGGCGCCGTAGCGCTTCACCAGATCGGCGTACTTCTGGTTCGACAGCGCCTTGATGGGCGTCGTGTAGAAGCACTTCCGGCCCTGCTGGAGCGCCAGGTGCACGGCGAACTCGCCGACGATGGTCTTGCCCGAGCCGGTCGGGGCGGCCACGAGGACGCCCTTGCCCGCCTCCAGGGCCTTGCAGGCCTCGATCTGGAAGGGATCCAGATCGAACGCGTACATCTCGCGGAAGGGGTGCAGCGCCGTGGCCTCTTCGGCTGCGCGGATCCGGGCAGCGGCGTACCGCTCGGCGGGTGAGAGTTCTTCGGTCATCTTGGGATCGAGCCTACCCGCCACCCCTGACAACAGTCGCGGTCATTTGTACGAGCGCGCCCGGCCCTGGGGCGGGCACCTCCCGGCGGTGGCCGGGGGCGCACCCGTCAGGTCGCGTCGTCGTACCCGTTGATCCGCTGGCGTCCGCCGTCGGCCTGTCCGGGCAGGGCCGCGGGAGCCGCGACCGGCTCCATGGCCCCGATCGGCGCCGGGGTGAGGTCCAGGTCGGCGGCTTCGTCGTCGTCGAGGCCCGCGTCGGGGTCGTTGCGCTTGCGCCTGCGGTCGTTGAGCAGGCAGATGCCCAGCGCGATGAAGTAGAGGGCGACGATGGGCCCGGCCAGGGCCAGCATGGTGAGCGGGTCGCCGGTGGGCGTGGCGAAGGCGGCGAAGACGGTGATGCCCAGGACCATGGCGCGCCACCAGCCCGCCAGGCGCTTCGCCGGGAGCACCCCGGTGACGTTGAGCAGGACGAGCAGCAGGGGCAGCTCGAAGGCCAGGCCGAAGACGACGACCAGGCGGGTGATCAGGTCGAGGTAGTCGTCGACCGGCAGCAGGTTGCGCGCGTGGTCGGGCGTGAACTCGAGCAGGATGGTCGCGGTCTGCGGCAGGATCATGTACGCGAGGACCGCGCCGGCGCCGAACAGCGGCGCACCGACCGCGACGAAGCTCATCGCGTACTTCTTCTCGTGGCTGTGCAGGCCGGGGGCGGTGAAGGCCCACAGCTGGTAGAGCCATACCGGCGCGGCGAGGACCACACCGGCGGTGAGCGAGACCTTCAGGGCGATGGAGAAGGGCGCGATGAGGCCGTTCACGGTCATGTCGGCGCAGGGCCGGCCGTTGCGCTGCGAGACCACCCCGTCGGTGCAGCCGACGGAGTTCAGCATCGGCTTCATCAGGAAGTCGATGAGGTCCTTGTAGAAGAAGGCCGCCACGACGGTGATCACGAGGATCGCCAGGACCGACTTCAGCAGGCGGTTTCTCAGTTCGCGCAGGTGCTCGACGAGAGGCATGCGCCCTTCGGCGTCCTTGGCCTGTCGTTCTTTCCCCTGCTTGCGGGCAGACTTGAGCAACCCACGTCCCTTGTCTCGTTGCAGATGACTGGCGTGTCCGGGGGTGTCAGCCCTGGGTGGTGCGGTTCGGCTCGCTGACGGGGCGCGAGCTGGTGACGTCACCGGGCGCGGCCTGGATGGTGCGCGGGGCGACGGGCTGCTGGGCCGGGTCGGCGGCGGTGGCGGCAGCGGCAGCGTCCTCCGCCTCGCCGTCCTTCTTCATGGCCTTCGCCTCGCTCTTGAGGATGCGGGCCGACTTGCCGAGGGAACGGGCCATCTCCGGGAGCTTCTTGGCACCGAACAGCAGCACGATCACAGCAATGATCAGAAGGATCTCGAGGGGCTTCAGATTGCCGATCATGTGTGTCTTCCTTCTCACCGAGACGGCTGGTTGTGGTGGCTCCGGGCGGCTCGGACACCCATCCGGTAACTGCCCAGGCAAGGATCGTAACCCCCGGGGGTTAACGCCCGGCAATCCCCCGGGGTACCCCTGCTTGCGCGCGGGCCGGTGATCTATGCCGGGCTCGCCCTGATTCGTCCCGCTTTTCCCGTACGGTACGGGCCTGCCGGGTCCGTACCGTAGGCGCCGGACCCTACGGGCGTACGCCGCGACCCGCCCGGGCCAGGTCGGCCGCGGCCCGCTCCAGGTCCCCCGAGGCGTCCGTGATCCGGCGGCTGGCCTGGGCGACCTGCCCGGAGAGTCTGCGGACCTCGATGAAGACCCGCAGGGCCAGCACGGACAGGACGGCGACCCCGAGGAAGCCCAGGGAAATTGCGAGCATCGGCCACAGCATGGGAAGGAGCCTAGGCCACCGGCCGCCTCAGATGCTGCGCAGGGTGCTCACGCCGCCCCCGGTCAGCAGTTCCACGATCCGCTCCCCCGCCGGTTTGCGGACCGAGGCCCCGCACTCGGGACAGGTGAAGGAGTAGAAGGTGGTCCGCCGGCTGCCGCCGATGGCCAGCCGCAGGGCGCCCGCGTCCAGCTCGAAGCGGGCCTGGCAGTCGGGGCAGGCGGCCTTGAAGGCGACCGGGCCCCTCGTGGCCGGGTCCGCCGCGGCCGGCGTTGTCGGCGACCCGGAGCCGGGCCCAGACGTTGGAGACATCGACCGACCCCTCCCTCAGACCTGTTCCCCGTACCCCGCGAGGGCTTCCCGGGCGGCGCTGCGCGCGCTCTCCGCCAGCTCCGCGGGGGCCACGATCCGTCCCTCGCGGCCCAGCCGCAGCGCGAGCCGGCGCAGCGAGGCCGGGTCCGGGCTGCGCAGCGTGATCCGCAGGCCGCCCCCGGCCAGCTCCTCCGCACTGTCGTGCGGGTAGTACTCGGCGACCCAGCGTCCGCCCGGCCCCACCTCGACCACCACCTCCGGGTCCTCGGCGGCCGGCTGGACCAGCCCCTCGGACAGGTCCCGCGGCTCGATGGCCGGCGGCTCCGCCCGCTCGTCGAGCAGCCGGATCTCGGCCACCCGGTCGAGACGGAAGGTCCGGCGGGCCTCCGAGAGGTGGCACCACCCCTCCATGTACGTGTGCCCCACCGCGAAGAGCCGGATCGGGTCGACCTTGCGCTCGGTGAGCTCGTCCCGCGCGGGCGAGTAGTAGCGCAGCCACAGCCGCCTGCGCTCCGCGATGGCCCGGTCGACGTCCGCGAAGACCCCGCCCTCCGCCTCGAAGGTCACCGACAGCCGGGAGCTGGCCCCGGCGGCCTCGCCCGCCGCGGCCTCCAGCTTGGCGGTGGCCCGCAGCAGGGCGTCCCGGTCGCTCTCCCGCAGCCCCGGCAGGGTCGCCACGGCGCGGGCCGCGACGAGCAGCGCGGTCGCCTCGTCGGCCGCGAGCCGCAGCGGCTCGGCGGTGGACTCCCCCGAGGCGTCGGGATTGCGCCACCAGATGCGCTCCCCGTCGGTGTCGATGTCGAGCAGGTCCCCGCCCCGGAAGCTGGTCCCGCACATGGGCAGCACGTCGAGGTCCGAGATCAGCTCGTCCTCGGTGATCCCGAAGGCGCGCGCGACGTCGGCGACGTGCGCCCCGGGGCGCTCGCGCAGGTAGGTGACCAGGGACAGCATCCGGCGGGTCTGGTCGATGGCGTTGGCAGCCATGCTGGTACGTCTCCCCCTCAGGGCGTGCTCGGCAGATGGTGCGGGTGGCTCGGTGGCGCGGCGGCGGCCGGGTCAGCCCTTGGCTACGGCCCTCAGCCGGTCCACCACGTCGGCCCGCAGGTCGGCGGGCCCCACCACCACGACGTCGGGGCCGAACTCCACCAGCCAGGCGTCGAGCCCGTGCCCGTAGGGGATCTCCAGCTCGTCCCAGCCGTCCCCGCCCTCGCGCACGGCGGTGGCCTTGGCCCGCAGCGGGTAGCCCGCCCCGGAACGCAGCCGGATCAGCGCGGAACGGTCCGCGCTCTCCCCGGCCCAGCTCGCCACGGTCTCCCGTACGGTCACCACGTCGGGGACCTCGGCGGTGTACTTCGCGGCGCGGGAGCGGACCTTCCCGGTGATCCGCGAGAGCCGGAACACCCGCTCCGCCCCGCGGTCGCGGTCGAAGCCGGCCAGGTACCAGTGGCCCCGCCAGCACTCCAGGGCCCAGGGCTCCACCTGGCGGGTCTCCGGCCGGGCGGCGGTGGACTTGCGGTAGTCGAAGACCACCGGCCGGCGGTCGCGGCAGGCCAGCATCAGGGGCTCGAAGGCCGCCTCGTGGACCGGGATGCGCGGCTCGATGGCGCTGTGCTGGCCCTCGTACGGGTCGCCGGCCTCCGGCATCCCGCCCGCGCGCAGCTTCTGCAGGGCCCCGCTGGCGGCTCCGGCGAGGCGGGCCTGCTGCCAGACCTTGGCCGCCAGCCCCAGGGCGGCGGCCTCCTCGGCGTCGAGGGCGACGGGCGGCAGCCGGTTGCTGTCCCGGCGGGCCAGGTAGCCCGTCTCGCCCTCCAGGTTCTCCACCGTCTCGATGACCAGGCCGAGTTCGCGCAGATCGTCCTTGTCCCGCTCGAACATCCGGTTGAAGGACTCGTCGTTGCCGGCTTCCATGTAAGCCTCGATGGAACCGCGCAGTTCGCGCTTGCTCAGCGGCCGACGGGTCCCCAGCAGACACAGCGCCAGATTCATCAGCCGCTCGGCCTTGGCAATCGCCATCGACGCCCTTCCGCCCTTCTCCGCGTACACATCCGTCGTACCGTCACACGCAATGTCACACGGACCGTCACACCCGACGTCGCACGTGCCGTCACCGCGCGCGGACGGGCCCCTGACCGATGACCGTACCGCCCCGGCGCGTCCGGGCAAAAGCGAGGGGCCCCCGCCGGACGGCGGGGGCCCCTCCACGGATCGCGGATGTCCGGATCAGCCGACCTTCACCAGGTCGCAGACGAAGATCAGCGTCTCGCCCGGGGCGATCGCGCTGCCCGCGCCGCGGTCGCCGTAGGCGAGGTGGGCGGGGATCGTCAGCTTGCGACGGCCGCCGACCTTCATGCCCTGGACGCCCTGGTCCCAGCCGGCGATGACCTGGCCGACACCGAGCTGGAACTGGAGCGCGGAACCGCGGTTCCAGGACGCGTCGAATTCCTCGCCGGTGGAGAAGGCCACGCCCACGTAGTGGACGGAGACCCGGTCGCCGGCCTGGGCCTCGTCGCCGTCGCCCAGCCAGATGTCCTCCTTGACGAGGTCGTTCGGCGCTTCGCCCTCGGGGAAGTCGATCTCGGGCTTCTCGAGCTTGTCGCTCACGGAACTGCTCCTCATACGTACGAACCGGTCAACCGGAACAGTCTTACATCACCGCGAGGATGTCGAGGCTGAAGACCAGCGTCGACTTGGCCGGGATGGTCCCCTGGTCCTTGTCCCCGAAGCCCATGTCCGGCGGGATGACCAGCAGGATCCGGCTGCCGGCCTTCTTGCCGACCAGGCCGTCCTTCAGGCCCTTCACCTGCAGCTGCTCCAGCGGCCAGGTGTCCGACATGCCCTTGGCGTACATGTCCTCGAAGGTCTTGTCGTCCTTCCAGGTCTTGCCGTGGAACTTCACCACGACGGTGTCGGTGTCCTTGACGGCCGGACCGTCGCCCTCGATGACGTAGCTCGACACCAGCTTCGCCGGCTCGGCGACGTCCTTCGGGACGGTGACGGGGACGTCCTTGCCATCGGTGCCGGTGCCGACCTTGGGCAGGTCCTTGTTGTCCTGGGCGACCTCCTTGCCGGTGGCGGAGGCCGGGATCGCGACACCCTTGACGATGTCCACGACGAAGACCAGCGTGGCGTTCGGCTTGATGTCCGGGGGCGAGCCCTTCTCGCCGTAGCCGAGGTTCGGCGGGATCACCAGCTCGACGCGGCTGCCGACCTTCCGGCCCTCGAGGCCCTGGTCCCAGCCGGGGATGACCTTGCCGGCCCCGAGGGTCACGTCGAAGGTCTTGCCCTTGCTGAAGCTCTCGTCGAACGGCTCCGTGCCGTCCCACACCTGGCCGTAGTAGTTGACCTGGGCGAGGTCGCCCTTCTTCAGCACGGGGCCGTCGCCCTCGCTGATGGTCACCACCTTGAGTTCCTTCGGCGGTCCGCCCTTGCCCTTCGCCAGGGCGGGCTTCTCCCCGAACTTGGCACCCTCGGTGATCGCGGGCGCCCCGTTCTTCATCTGGGCGGAGTCGGAGCCGCTGTCGTCGCCACAGGCCGCTGTCGACAGCAGCAGAAGGGGTACGACAAGCAGGCCGGCAAGTCGGCGCACGTGTTCCTCAGATCTCAGACGGCAAGGCGGTCGCCCGCCACTCTAAGCCGTGCGCAGGGCCCCGTACGAGAGACGTACGGGGCCCTGGCCGGGAGCGGAAGATCGGTGCGGTGTCGCCCGGCAGCCTCACATGCCGGCGATCAGCTTCTCCACCCGGTCGTCCACGGACCGGAACGGGTCCTTGCACAGCACGGTGCGCTGTGCCTGGTCGTTCAGCTTCAGGTGCACCCAGTCGACCGTGAAGTCCCTGCGCTGCTCCTGCGCCCGGCGGATGAAGTCGCCGCGCAGCCGCGCCCTCGTGGTCTGCGGGGGCACCGACTTGCCCTCGAAGATCTTGAGGTCGTTGCAGATGCGTGCCGCCTGCCCCTTGCGCTCCAGGAGGTAGTACAACCCGCGCCGCCGGTGGATGTCGTGATAGGCGAGGTCTATCTGAGCCACCCTCGGGTTCGACATCGTCATGTTGTGCTTGCCCCGGTACCGCTCGATCAGCTGGTACTTCATGACCCAGTCGATCTCGGTGCCGATCCGGTCCAGGTCCTCCGCCTCGATCGCGTCCAGCGTGCGGCCCCACAGCTCCAGCACCTGGTCCACCACGCCGGTCCGGATGCCCCGGCGCTCGGCGAAGTCCACCGCCTTGTCGTAGTACTCCCGCTGGATCTCCAGCGCCGAGGCCTCCCGGCCGCTCGCGAGGCGCACCTTGCGCTGACCGGTGATGTCATGGCTGACCTCGCGGATCGCCCGGATCGGGTTCTCCAGCGTCAGGTCCCGCATCACCGTGCCCGCCTCGATCATGCGCAGCACGAGGTCGGTGGCCCCGACCTTGAGCAGCATGGTCGTCTCGGACATGTTCGAGTCGCCGACGATGACGTGCAGGCGCCGGTAGCGCTCGGCGTCCGCGTGCGGCTCGTCCCGGGTGTTGATGATCGGCCGGGACCGGGTCGTCGCGGAGCTGACGCCCTCCCAGATGTGCTCGGCCCGCTGGCTGACGCAGTACACCGCGCCGCGGGGGGTCTGGAGCACCTTGCCCGCGCCGCAGATCAGCTGCCGGGTGACCAGGAACGGAATGAGGATGTCCGCCAGGCGGGAGAATTCCCCGTGCCGTGCCACCAGATAGTTCTCGTGGCATCCGTACGAGTTGCCCGCAGAGTCGGTGTTGTTCTTGAAGAGATAGACGTCGCCCGCGATTCCCTCCTCGTGCAGGCGGCGTTCGGCGTCGACGAGCAGGCCTTCGAGAATGCGCTCGCCCGCCTTGTCGTGCGTGACGAGTTCCGTCACGTTGTCGCATTCGGGAGTTGCATATTCCGGATGCGAACCCACGTCGAGGTAGAGGCGGGCGCCGTTCCGCAGGAAGACATTGCTGCTGCGGCCCCATGACACAACACGGCGGAAGAGGTAGCGCGCCACTTCGTCAGGAGACAGTCGGCGCTGTCCCCTGAACGTGCACGTGACGCCGTACTCGTTCTCCAGCCCGAAAATGCGGCGGTCCATGACTGAACATTACGCCTTCTGCCCTCTTCTGAAACCGGGTTCGCCCATGCCGTTGCGATCAGTTCCCCGAACAGAGCCCGCCGGAGGCCGCGCAATCGGCCGCGGACGGCCCCCTGTCAGCCCGCCGAACGGACCTCCGGCACCGCCCCGGCCGAATCCTGCGGCGGCTTCCCGGCCGAACCCGCCACGTCCCGGCCGCGCCCCGGGGCCGCCAGCACCCGCTGAGTGAGCGTCAGCACGAGCAGCGCCGCGGCACCGGCCACCGAGGCCACCCCGAAGCTCGCCGCCGTACCGCCCAGCTCCACGGCCGGGCCCGCCACCGCGGTGCCGATCGCCGCGCCCACCCCGAAGAACGTGACCAGCCACGAGAACGCCTCGGTCACCGTGCCCGCCGGGGCGTGCCGGTCCACGACGATGAACGCACAGGCGATCGCCGGAGCCAGGAACACGCCCGCGAGCGCGCTCAGCGCCGTCATCGCCACGGGACCCGGCGTCAGCATCAGCGGCAGGTAGCACAGCGCCAGGAGGGCGACCAGCGTCCGCAGCCGCCGCTCGGGCGCACCGGCCCACTGCCGGGCGCCGTAGACCACTCCGCCGATCAGCGCACCGAGCCCCAGGGCCGCCATCAGCCACCCGTACACCGCCTGCCGGCCGTGGTCGTCCGCGTACGCCACGCCCGCCACCGTGATGGACCCCAGCGCCGCCCCCACGAAGAAGAACGCACCGAGCAGTGCCAGCAGCCCCCGGGACCGCAGCGCGCCCAGCCAGTGCGCCTCCCGCGGGGCCGACCGCCACGTGCGCGAGGGCTCGCAGACCACCACGGAGAGCGCCCCGAGCACACCGATGGCATTGATCACCAGCAGGGCCGCGGCCGGGTCCCACAGCGAGACGAAGAGCGTCACCAGCAGCGGACCGACCGTGAACATGACCTCCTGGGCCACCGCGTCCATCGCGTACGCCGCGTGCACCTTCTCCTCGCGCCCGCCCAGCACGCTCGGCCACAGGGCCCGCAGCCCGCCCTCCAGCGGCGGCGTGAACAGCCCCGCCACCACGACCGCCCCGTACGCTGCGGCCACCGAGCCGGTACCCACGAGCGCCAGCCACACCATGCCGAGCGCGGACACCACCGCCGCCGGCAGCTGGACCCGGGGCTGCCCGTACAGGTCCACCGCCCGGCCCAGCAGCGGCTGCCCCACCGCGTTCGCCAGCCCGTACACGGCGGCCAGTGCCCCGGCGAGGCTGTAGCTGCCGCCCTCGGCCCGGGTGAACAGCACGATCGCGATCGGCGCGGTCCCGTTGGGGAGCCGGCCTATGAGCGTGCCCACCAGCAGCCTCGCGGCGTGCCGGGTCCGGAGCAGCTCCGCGTATCCCGCGGCCATATCGGCCCCCTCCTGCCCGGATCCAGCCGGGGTAATACGTATAACTTGACGGGGTCATACGTACCATGGCTGCACTCCGCCCGTCCACACGCCAGACACCCCCAGGGGCCCGGGCGGCACCCGCAACCCCCCAGAACCAGCACTCCAGGAGCACCCCTGTGACGAGACCCACCAGCCGCGACGTCGCCGGCGCCGCCGGAGTCTCCCAGGCCACCGTCTCCCTCGTCCTCGGCGGCAAATGGCGCGGCCGCGTCTCCGAACGCACCGCAGCCCTCGTCCGCGAGAGCGCCACCGCCCTCGGCTACCGCCCCAACCTCGCCGCCCGCAACCTCCGCCTGGGCTCCACCCGCACCGCCCTCCTCGTCGTCCCCGCCCTGACCAACGAGTTCTTCGCCCGCGTCTACACCGGCGCCGCCCGCATCGCCGCCGAGCACGGCTTCGGCGTGGTCCTCTACCCGTCCCCCGACGGCACCGGCCCCGCCCGCGACCCCTTCGCCTCCGCCCGCGCCGCCCTCGACGGAGTCATCGCCTCCTCCATGGCCGCCCACGCCCTCGACGCCCTCGGCGGCGGAGCCGACGGCGGGGTCCCCCTCGTCATGCTCGACAGCGACCCCGCCGCCGGGACCGCCGCCGCCCACGTCAACCTCGCCATGGCCGACGGCATGCGCCAGGTCACCGAACACCTCCTGGCCCTCGGCCACCGGCGCTTCCTGCACCTCGCCTCCGCCGTCGACTCCTGGACCTTCGCGGTCCGCGCCGAGGCCCTGGCCGCCCTCCTGGAGCCCCACGCCGCGCTGCGCACCGTACGGGCCCCCCTCACCGTCGACGCCGCCCGTTCGGCCGCGGAGGCCGCCCTGGCCGCCTCCCCGGACCGGCCCACCGCCATCGTCTGCGACGACGACATCCTGGCCGCCGGCGCCTGCAAGGCCGCCCGCCGCCTCGGACTGCGCGTCCCGGAGGACCTCTCCGTCACCGGCTTCGACGACCTGGCCCTGGCCATCGCCGTCGAACCCGAACTGACCACCGTCCGGCTCCCCGCGGAACGCGTCGGCGAGCAGGGCATGAACGCCCTCCTCACCGTCCTCGACGGCGCCCCCTGGACCGCCCCGGACCTCCCCGTCGAACTCGTCCCCCGCGGATCCTCCGGCCCCGCCCCCGCCTGAGAACGCACGATGCCCCGGCCCGCCCGTGAGGGCGGACCGGGGCATGGTGCGCACGGGCTACTCGGCGTCCTCGTCGGGCGCCTCGTCGTTCGACACGGCGTCGGCCTGCACCGCCGCCGTCACCTCCGCCTCCAGCAGCCGCGACAGCTGCCGGCCGCGGATCCGCTTGAACTTGCGCTGCTGCGCCCGCGTCCGGTCCAGCACCGCCACCTCCAGCCGCTCCGCCGGAATGGCCTTGTCCGCACCGTTGGCCTGGCTGGACAGGGCCTGCACCGCCAGCTTCAGCGCCTCGGACAGGGTCATCCCGTCCTGGTGGCGCTGGTCGAGGAAGGTGCTGATCTGCTCGGCGTTCCCGCCGACCGCGACCGAGCCGTGCTCGTCCACGATCGAACCGTCGTGGGGCAGCCGGTAGATCTGGTCCCCGGCCGCGGTCGCACCGACCTCGGCCACCACCAGCTCCACCTCGTACGGCTTCTCACCCGCCGAGGAGAAGATGGTGCCCAGCGTCTGCGCGTAGACGTTCGCCAGCCCACGGGCCGTCACGTCGTCGCGGTCGTAGGTGTAGCCGCGCAGGTCCGCGTAGCGCACACCGCCGATCCGCAGGTTCTCGTACTCGTTGTACTTGCCCGCGGCCGCGAAGCCGATCCGGTCGTAGATCTCGCTGAACTTGTGCAGCGCACGGGAGGGGTTCTCGCCGACGAACACGATGCCGTCGGCGTACTGCAGCACGACAAGGCTGCGACCGCGGGCGATGCCCTTGCGGGCGTATTCCGCCCGGTCGGCCATGGCCTGCTGGGGTGACACATAGAACGGAGTCGACACCGGCTGTCCGTCCCTTTCTTCTGGGCGGAGGGGGGTCCCCCCGGACGGAGCCTGGGGGAGGGGCGACGGATGGTCAGAGCAGGGCGGCGCGCGGGCCGTCGGGCTGCTCGAGACGACGGTTGGTGACCGTACGGGCGAGCTCCTGCGACTCGTCGTCGGTCAGCCTGCGGAAGCCCTCGTCGGTGATGACGGTGACGATCGGGTAGATGTGGCGGTACAGGTCCGGCCCACCGGTCGCCGAGTCGTCGTCGGCCGCGTCGTACAGCGCCTGGACGACCAGGGTGGTGGCCTGCTCCTCCGTCAGATCCGGGCGGAAGAGCTTCTTCATGGAGCCCCGGGCGAAGATCGAACCCGAACCGGTGGCGGCGTAGCCGTGCTCCTCGGAGCGGCCGCCCGTCACGTCGTAGGAGAAGATCCGGCCCTTCTCCTTGGCCTCGTCGTACCCCGCGAAGAGCGGGACCACGGCCAGGCCCTGCATGGCCATGCCCAGATTGCTCCGGATCATGGTGGAGAGCCGGTTCGCCTTGCCCTCCAGGGAGAGGGTCGTCCCCTCCACCTTCTCGAAGTGCTCCAGCTCCAGCTGGAACAGCTTGACCATCTCCACGGCCAGACCGGCCGTACCGGCGATGCCCACCGCGGAGTACTCGTCGGCCGGGAACACCTTCTCGATGTCCCGCTGCGCGATCATGTTCCCCATGGTCGCCCGCCGGTCACCGGCGAGCACGACCCCGCCGGGGAAGGTGGCGGCCACGATGGTCGTCCCGTGCGGCGCCTCGACGACGCCCTCGGGCAGCTTGCGGTTGCCCGGCAGCATCTCGGGCGAGTGCGCGCCCAGGAAGTCCATGAAGGACGACGACCCCGGCGTCAGGAAGGCTGCCGGTAGACGCCCTGTGCTACGAGTGTTGGGTTCCACAGGTTTCCTTCCACGTAAGCGGCTGCACGCCGTATGACGTCCGGCCGATCCTTGAACTGCCCCGGGGCTGCGTCGCAGCCGGAGCACGTACGCCCCGGACCCTACCCGTCCGATGATCGCGATCCACCTGCCCGGCGGTGCGGGCCGGCCCGCAACGGGCGGCGGGACTCCGGCCCGCGCGCCCGGCGGAGCCGGCCGGACCGGCGCCTGCTTCCCGGCACGGCCCCCACCCGACGGCTACCTTCGATTCGAAGGCAGAGAGGCCTACTGACCACCCTTTTGCACGAAGGACCGTACGAAATCCTCAGCGTTCTCTTCGAGTACGTCGTCGATCTCGTCAAGTACGGAGTCGACGTCGTCGGAGAGCTTCTCCTGGCGCTCCTTGAGGTCGGTCGATTCCTCGACCGCCGCCTCCTCGACCTCCTCGGTCGAGCGCGTCGCCTTCTGCTGTCCGCCGCCGGTGTCCTTGGTCGCCATGTCTACCTCACCCCGCTCGGTTCGCACGCTCACACAGAGAGACCCCGGACCGGGATCCCTCAAGATCAGACCCTACGCCGGACCCTACAAGGAGGGTCCGGCATCCGTCCCCGCACTTTCGTAAGTCCGGCTTTCTCCATGATTCCCGTGCCGGGGGCCTTTCAGCCCCGATCAGCGGCCCGAAAGCAGCCGTACCAGGTCCTCCGCCGTGCGGCACCGGTCCAGGAGTTCCTTGACGTGCGCCCGGGTGCCCCGGAGCGGCTCCAGGGTGGGGACCCGCTGGAGCGAGTCGTGGCCCGGGAGGTCGAAGATCACCGAGTCCCAGGAGGCCGCCGCCACGTCGTCCGCGTACTGCTCCAGGCAGCGGCCGCGGAAATAGGCCCGGGTGTCCTCCGGAGGCTTGCTCTGCGCCCGCTCCACGTCCTGCTCGCCCACCAGCCGCTGCATCTTCCCGCGGGCCGCCAGACGGTTGTACAGGCCCTTCTCGGGGCGTACGTCCGCGTACTGGAGGTCCACCAGGTGCAGCCGCGCCGCGTCCCAGTCGAGTCCGTCGCGCCTGCGGTAGCCCTCGAGGATCTCCCGTTTGGCGATCCAGTCCAGCTCGCCGGACAGGCTCATCGGATCGGTCTCCAGCCGGCCCAGCACGTCCTCCCAGCGGGCGAGGACGTCCTTGGTCTGGTCGTCCGCGTCGGACCCGAACCGCTCGTCGACGTACTTCCTGGCCAGCTCGAAGTACTCCATCTGGAGTTGCACGGCGGTCAGGGTCCGGCCGCTGCGCAGCGTGATGAGGTGCTGGAGGTCCGGGTCGTGCGAGACCTGGTGCAGGGTCCGCACGGGCTGGTCGACGGCCAGGTCGACGCTGATGAACCCGTCCTCGATCATGGACAGGACCAGGGCGGTGGTGCCGAGCTTGAGGTACGTGGAGATCTCGGACAGGTTCGCGTCGCCGATGATCACGTGCAGCCGGCGGTACTTCTCGGCGTCGGAGTGGGGTTCGTCGCGGGTGTTGATGATGGGCCGCTTGAGGGTGGTCTCCAGGCCCACCTCGACCTCGAAGTAGTCCGCGCGCTGACTGATCTGGAAGCCGTGCTCGCGGCCGTCCTGGCCGATCCCCACGCGTCCGGCACCGGTGACGACCTGGCGGGAGACGAAGAAGGGGGTCAGGTGGCGCACGATGTCCGAGAAGGGGGTCTCCCGCTTCATCAGGTAGTTCTCGTGCGTGCCGTAGGAGGCGCCCTTGTTGTCGGTGTTGTTCTTGTAGAGGTGGATCGGCTGGGCCCCGGGCAGCTGGGCCGCCCGTACGGCCGCTTCGGCCATGATCCGCTCGCCGGCCTTGTCCCACAGCACGGCGTCCAGCGGGTTGGTGATCTCCGGGGAGCTGTACTCGGGGTGCGCGTGGTCGACGTAGAGCCTCGCGCCGTTGGTGAGGATCACATTGGCGAGGCCGATGTCCTCGTCGGTGAGCTGGCTGCTGTCGGCGGCCTCGCGGGCGAGGTCGAAGCCGCGGGCGTCCCGCAGCGGATTCTCCTCCTCGAAGTCCCAGCGGGCGCGTCGCGCCCGGTGCATCGCCGCCGCGTAGGCGTTGACGATCTGGGACGAGGTGAGCATGGCATTGGCGTTCGGGTGCCCCGGGACGGAGATCCCGTACTCCGTCTCGATTCCCATTACTCGCCGTACGGTCATGCGGCCCTCCTTGCCCGGCGGCGCCCCCGTTCGGGAGCGGCGCTCAAGTACCGCTGGTGCTCCGGTGCGTGTGCTGTGCGGTGTCCGTCCCCGCACTGCGGATGAGGCGGTACGGAAGAGCCTAGGACCACCACGCGCTGGTGGGGAGATCATTCCAGTCATTGACTTCGCGCTGTCACCGGCTGGAATGCAGTCGGTAAAGCAGTCGGCTGCGGATGCCCCGGAGGGCATCCGCAGCCGCTCCGCTTCGTCAGAGGTACTGACCGGTGTTCGCCACCGTGTCGATGGAGCGTCCGGTGTCCGCGCCCTGCTTTCCGGTGACGAGCGTGCGGATGAATACGATCCGCTCGCCCTTCTTTCCGGAGATCCGGGCCCAGTCGTCGGGGTTGGTGGTGTTGGGCAGGTCCTCGTTCTCCTTGAACTCGTCCACGCAAGCCTGGAGGAGGTGGGAGACGCGCAGGCCCTTCTGGTTGTGCTCGAGGAAGGCCTTGATGGCCATCTTCTTCGCACGGTCGACGATGTTCTGGATCATCGCGCCCGAGTTGAAGTCCTTGAAGTAGAGGACTTCCTTGTCGCCGTTGGCGTACGTGACCTCGAGGAAGCGGTTCTCCTCGGTTTCGGCGTACATCTGCTCGACGACGGTCTGGATCATGCTGTGGACGGTGCCGGGCCGCGATTCCTGGTGTTCGGACAGGTCGTCCGTGTGCAGGGGCAGCGAGGCCTTGAGGTACTTCGCGAAGATGTCCTTCGCGGCCTCGGCGTCCGGACGCTCGATCTTGATCTTCACATCGAGGCGGCCGGGCCGCAGGATGGCCGGGTCGATCATGTCCTCGCGGTTGGAGGCGCCGATGACGATGACGTTCTCCAGGCCCTCCACACCGTCGATCTCGGCGAGGAGCTGCGGGACGATGGTGTTCTCCACGTCCGAGCTGACACCGGATCCGCGGGTGCGGAAGAGGGATTCCATCTCGTCGAAGAAGACGATGACGGGGGTGCCCTCGCTCGCCTTCTCCCGGGCCCGCTGGAAGACCAGGCGGATGTGCCGCTCGGTCTCACCGACGTACTTGTTGAGGAGCTCGGGGCCCTTGATGTTCAGGAAGTACGACTTCCCCTGGGCCTGTCCGGTCACCTCGGCGACCTTCTTGGCAAGGGAGTTGGCGACGGCCTTGGCGATGAGCGTCTTGCCGCAGCCGGGCGGACCGTAGAGCAGGATGCCCTTCGGGGGCCGCAGTTCGTGTTCCTTGAACAGGTCCGGGTAGAGGTACGGGAGCTCGACCGCGTCGCGGATCAGCTCGATCTGGTCGCCCAGGCCGCCGATCTTGTCGTAGTCGATGTCCGGGACCTCTTCGAGGACGAGGTCCTCGACCTCGCTCTTGGGGACGACCTCGTAGACGTAGCCGGAGCGGGGTTCGAGCAGCAGGGCGTCGCCGGGGCGGATGGTGATGTCCAGGAGCGGCTCGGCGAGCCTCACCACCCTTTCCTCGTCGGTGTGCCCGACCACCAGGGCGCGCTCGCCGTCCTCGAGGATCTCCTTGAGGGTGACGATGTCCCCGGCCCGCTCGAATGCCATGGCCTCGACCACGTTGAGGGCCTCGTTGAGCATGACCTCCTGGCCGCGCCGGAGGTCTTCCGGCTCGACGCTGGGGCTGACGTTCACGCGGAGTTTTCGGCCTCCGGTGAAGATGTCGACGGTGCCGTCCTCGTTCGACTGCAGGAAGACACCGAAACCGGCCGGCGGCTGTGCGAGCCGGTCGACTTCTTCCTTGAGGGCCACGATCTGGTCCCGGGCCTCACGGAGGGTATTCGCCAGTCGTTCGTTCTGAGCGGAGACGCCGGCCAGATTTGTCTGCAGTTCGACGATCCGCTCTTCGAGAATCCTCGTGTGTCGCGGAGAGTCGGCGAGCTTACGTCGCAGGACGGCGATTTCCTGCTCGAGATAGGCAACCTGGCCAGCGGGGTCCTCAGACCCTCGCCCGGGCCGGATGCCGCGGTTGATGTCGTCGTCGTGGGCTGCCACGGTCCTCACCTCCTCCAAGGGGAGCTGGACGCTTCCTGACCCTACCTGGGCTGGTGGTGATTGAAACCCCTAGATCACAAAGACGGTAGAGGTGTGTCCGATCTTCACCCTTGCGTACTCCCTCACGCCAAGGAAATACCCACCCATCAACATCGGAAAGCGGCCGGTTGTAAGGTCGAAGCGTTCAACACCCGTCAGGGCTCGTGCGACTTGCTGCGAGTTGTGGCCGGGATGGATCACTCAGCGCAGGAAACGGCAGGAGATATGACCGTGCAGCAGGAGGCTCCGGCGGGCGGTGTCGGCGAGGCCGGCGAGCCGCTCGAGGTGTGGATCGATCAGGACCTCTGCACCGGGGACGGGATCTGCGTGCAGTACGCGCCTGAGGTGTTCGAGCTGGACATCGATGGTCTGGCGTACGTGAAGAGCGCGGACGACGAGCTGCTCCAGGACGCGGGGGCGACCACTCCGGTTCCGCTCACGATCGTCCAGGACGTGGTCGACTCGGCGAAGGAATGCCCCGGCGACTGCATCCACGTGCGGCGCGTTTCGGACAGGGTCGAAGTCTTCGGCCCGGACGCGGAGTGACGCTTCAAACACTCCTGGCGGCCGAGTCCGTCAGCTCCTGGCGGAATTTTCCGCCGCTCCAGCGCCACTTGGCGAGCTGCTTCACGTCCGGGCTGTAGCGGGGCACGTCGGGCGACGAGTAGCCGAGGAGGCCGGCGGTGACGATCCCGTCGCGGACGGTGAGGTCGACCGCGGTCTGCCTCCGGGAGGCCTCCAGCAGGGTCGCGACGATCCGGGGGCGGGCGTCCGGCCCCTTGTCCCGCGTGAGGACGTACAGGGCGTGGGGAGGGGCCCCTGAGCCCGCGTCGCAGCGGACCGCGGCCACGGTCTCGGGGCGCCCGTCACCGTCCAGGTCGCCCTGCGCGGTGGCGGTGACCGCCTGGGGGACGCCCTTGCAGTCCAGGGGGTAGGTGAGCCCGGCGGCGTCGGGGGCCGCCTCGGGAGCCGTTGCGGCGACGGCCCCGCGGGCGTCCGGGGCGGGTTCCGCTGCGGGCGAGCCGGTGGCCGGCTGGACCAGTCCGGCGGCGGCTATGACGGCGGCCAGGGCGGCGGCCGTGGCGAGCCAGTGGACGGGCCGGGAGCGGCGGTGCGTCCTGTCCTCCGCTGCTGCCGGGGCGGGCTCGGCGGTGCTGTGCGGCACGCGGGGTGTCTCCTGTGTGAAGGGTGACGGGGAGCCAGCATCGTGCCACACCTCACACGGAGGTGGAACGGGCGGGTCCGGACCGGCCGGGTGCCGGGGCCGGACCCGGCGCCGGTGACAACGAAAAGGCGCTGCGGCGCAGTTCCCGTAGGGTTCGGGGAACTGCGCCGCAGCGCCGTCGCGTTGGGTCGCCGTGGGGCCTAGGCCGACCGGTCGCTGCCGGGGCCGTCGTAGTCCTCGCCGTACGCGCCCTTGGAGGGGCGGCGGCGGCGCAGCGGGGGCTCGACGCCGTCCGCGAGGCGGCGGGCGGTGACGAGGAAGCCGGTGTGGCCGATCATCCGGTGGTCCGGGCGGACGGCCAGGCCCTCCACGTGCCAGTTGCGGATCATCGATTCCCAGGGCTGCGGCTCGGCGTAGCAGCCGAACTCCCGGATGGACTCGACGGTGCGCGCGAGCTGGGTGGTGGTGGCCACGTAGCAGCAGAGGATGCCGCCGGGGACGAGCGCCTTGGAGACGGCCTCGAGGCACTCCCAGGGGGCGAGCATGTCGAGGATGACGCGGTCGACGTCGGTGTCGGACAGGTTGTCCTGGAGGTCGCCGACGGTCAGCTGCCACGCGGGGTGCGGGCCGCCGAAGTAGCGCTCGACGTTGGCCGTGGCGATCTCGGCGAAGTCCGCGCGGCGCTCGTAGCTGTGGAGCATGCCCTGGTCGCCGATGGCGCGCAGCAGGAAGCTGCTCAGGGAGCCGGAGCCCACACCTGCTTCCACGACGCGGGCGCCGGGGAAGATGTCGGCGAAGGCCAGGATCTGGCCCGCGTCCTTGGGGTAGACCACGGCGGCGCCGCGGGGCATGGACAGGACATAGTCGGGGAGCAGGGGACGCAGCGCGAGGTAGGCGACGTTCCCCGTGGTACGGACAACACTTCCCTCGGGGGCACCGATCAGCTCGTCGTGCGGGAAGGAACCCTTGTGGGTGTGGAAATTCTTCCCGGCTTCGAGCGTGAACGTGTAGTGGCGGCCCTTGGGGTCGGTGAGCTGAACCTGGTCCCCGACCTCGAAGGGCCCGCGTCGGCGGGCGGCACCGGTCGGTTCGGACATGTGACCAGTGTATTGGCTTCAGGACTGGGGCCGCGCCATGGCCTTCACGAAGGCCTTCTCGACGTCGAGCGTGGACAGGACGCCGTAGATGGTGCCGCCGGGTTCGAGGACGAGGTACTCGGTGGCGGGGTGGGTGCGCAGGTGGTCGAGGAGTTCCTCGCCGGTGAGTTCTGCCGAAACCTTCATGCCGTCGGTGAGGTCCTGGGCGAGGGTGCTGACCGCGACCCAGGGGCGACGGTGCTCGGGGACGGAGGCGATGGCGCTCTCGCGGACGACGGCGGTGGGGTCGCCGTTCCCGTCGACGACGACGAGCGCGCGGGCTCCGGCTTCGTTGGCGCGGCGCAGGGCTTCGGAGAGGGGGGTGGCGTTCTCGACGGGGATGGCGCGGCGGGTGAGGGTGCGGGCCCGCAGTGCGGGGAGGTGTTCGCGCAGGCGGGCCAGGCGCAGGCTGTTGCCGGCGCCGGTCCAGATGATCGCGGCGAGGATCGCGGCGAGCAAGGCGTCCATGACGGTGTCCATGCCGGACCGGCCGATGTCCCCGCCGGTGCCGACGACGCCGGTGTGGGTGAGCAGGGGCAGGCCGAGGAGGACGGCGACGGCGAGGGCGCGGCCGATCCAGGCGGCGGCGACGGTGCCGGTCATGGCCTTGCCGGTGATGCCCCAGATGACGGCGCGGAGCATGCGGCCGCCGTCGAGGGGGAGGCCGGGGAGGAGGTTGAAGGCCGCGACGAGGAGGTTGGAGATCATCAGGCCGGCGAGCAGGACGCCGGGGACGGTGGCGGGGTCGACGGTCTTCATGCCGAGGTAGAAGACTCCGGCGAGGACGAGGGAGAGCAGGGGGCCGACGAAGGCGAGGACGAATTCGCGGCCGGGGGTCTCGGACTCCTTCTCGATCTCGGAGACGCCGCCGAAGAACTGGAGCTGGATGCGGCGTACGGGGAGCTTGAAGCGGAGGGCGGCGACGGTGTGGGCGAGTTCGTGGACCAGGACGGAGGCGTAGAAGGCCACGGCGAAGAAGAGGGAGACCAGGTAGCGGACGGGTCCGAGGTCGGGGAGGACCCGGTCGAGCTGGTCGCCGAAGACCCAGGTGATGAGGGCGGCGACCAGGAACCAGCTGGGCGAGACGTAGACGGGCACGCCGAAGGGGCGGCCCATGAGGAGTCCGCCGCCCGGTCCGGAGCGCCGGCCTCCGCGCTCGCCGGTTTCGTCGGTGTCTGCCACGGCTGTCCTTCGTTCGGTGCGTGTCCGGCGGGTCGGGGCCGCCGGTGGTCTCCGGTGGGGTTCGGGTCCGCGCCGGGTGGGTGTCGGGGGTGCTGCGGGTCTGGTTCCAGTGTGGTTCCAGCCGCGCCGTAGCGCGGTGTGATGCACCGATCATGCAGTGCGAGGGTGCCCGGCGTCGATGGTATGCGTGCGCTGTCGGTCGCGGGTCGTAGGGTTTTGTGCATGACGACGAGCCCCGGTGCTGTGCCAGGCACAGCCGACGCCGATGCAGCGCCGAGTGCTGTGCGGCCCACTTCGCTGTCCCCTTCGCGGGCGAGCGACTTCATGCAGTGCCCGCTCCTGTACCGGTTCCGGGTGATCGACAAGCTGCCGGAGAAGCCCAGTGCCGCGGCTACCCGGGGGACGCTGGTGCATGCGGTGCTGGAGCGGCTCTTCGATCATCCGGCGCAGGAGCGGACGGCGCCGCGGGCGAAGGCGTTGATCCCGGGGCAGTGGGACCGGCTGCTGGAGTCGAAGCCGGAGCTGACCGAGCTGTTCCCGGAGGGTGACGAGGGGGCGGGGCTGGCGCGTTGGCTGACCGAGGCCGAGGCGCTGGTGGAGCGCTGGTTCACGCTGGAGGACCCGACGCGGCTGGAGCCGGTGGAGCGGGAGTTCTTCGTGGAGACGGAGCTGGAGTCGGGGCTGCGGCTGCGCGGGATCATCGACCGGGTGGACGTGGCGCCCACGGGCGAGGTGCGGATCGTCGACTACAAGACGGGCAAGGCGCCGCGGCCGGAGTACGCCGAGGGTGCGCTGTTCCAGATGAAGTTCTACGCGCTGGTGGTGTGGCGGCTGAAGCAGGTCGTGCCGCGGCGGCTGCAGCTGGTGTACCTGGGCAGCGGGGACGTGCTGACGTACGACCCGGTGATCGCGGATCTGGAGCGGGTGGAGCGGAAGCTGCTGGCGCTGTGGGAGGCGATCCGGGAGGCGACGGAGACGGGCGAGTGGCGGCCGCGGCCGACGAAGCTGTGCGGCTGGTGTGATCATCGGGCGGTGTGTCCGGAGTTCGGGGGGACTCCCCCGGCGTACCCCTTGGTGGTGGTGTCGCGTGCGGAGGCGGAAGCTGCCCCCGGCGAGGCCGGGCAGGCCGGGCCCGTACGCCCGGCGGACTGCTGATCGTCGGGCCAGGGCAGAATGGGCGGCGTCCGCCGAAGCCGTCCGACGAATACGAGGGAGACCCTGTGGCGATCCGCGTCCTGCTGGTCGACGACCAGCCACTGCTGCGCACCGGCTTCAGGATGATCCTGGAGGCCGAGGAGGAACTGGCGGTGGTCGGGGAGGCCGGGGACGGTCTGCAGGCGCTGGACCAGGTCCGGGCGTTGCAGCCCGACGTGGTGCTGATGGACATCCGGATGCCGCGCATGGACGGCGTGGAGGCGACCCGGCAGATCACGGGCCCGGGCCGGGACGGTCCGGCGAAGGTGCTGGTGCTGACCACCTTCGACCTCGACGAGTACGTGGTGGAGGCGCTGCGGGCGGGGGCGAGCGGGTTCCTGCTGAAGGACGCGCCGGCCACCGAGCTGGTGCAGGCGATCCGGGTGGTGGCGGCGGGCGAGGCGATGCTGGCGCCGAGCATCACGCGGCGGCTGCTGGACAAGTACGCCGGTCATCTGCCGTCGGGCGAGGACAGGGTCCCGGACACCCTGGGGACGCTGACCGAGCGTGAGGTGGAGGTGCTGAAGCTGGTGGCCAGGGGCCTGTCGAACGCGGAGATCGCGGCGGATTTGTTCGTGAGCGAGACCACGGTCAAGACGCATGTGGGCCACGTGCTGACGAAGCTGAGGCTGCGCGACCGGGTGCAGGCGGCGGTGTACGCGTACGAGAGCGGCCTGGTGCGCCCGGGCGCCCCGCAGTAGGACCCCGCGCCCTGCGCGAGCCTCCGCGCCCATGGCTCGCATGCGGCAGCCCCGGCCGTTGTCCGGCCGGGGCTGCCTGGGTACGTCGGTCCCTGAGGGATCAGCCCTTGCTGATCTCCCAGAAGCGGAACACGGTGGAGGCGTCCAGGGACCACTGGAGCCCGGTGACGTTCGGCCGGGTGACCGCGTACTGCTTGCCCTGCCAGAGCGGGAGGATCGGGACCTCGTCGGCCACGATGTCCTGGAGGCGGACGTAGTCGGCGTTCGCGGCGGAGCGGTCCGACTTCGCGGAGGTCGACGGGATGATGGTCCCGGTGATCTCCTTGTTGTCGTAGTTGTTGCGCAGGACGTTGTCCGGGCCGAAGAACGGCTGGGTGAAGTTGTCGGCGTCGGGGTAGTCCGGCACCCAGCCCTTCACGTAGACGCCGTACTTGCCGTCCTGGATGTCCTTCTCGTACTGCTCGAACTCGATGGACTTGACGTCGGCTTCGAAGAGACCGCTGTCGTTGAGCTGCTTGGCGATGAGCTGGAATTCCTGGTCCGTGGACGGACCGTAGCGCGTGGGCGTCGAGTACAGGGTGATCTTCACCTTGTCCTTGATGTTGGCCGCGCGCAGGACGGCCTTCGCCTTCTCGGGCTGCGGGCTGCCGCCGTAGCGGTCGAAGAAGGGCGTGGTGTGTCCGGCGATGCCGGCCGGGACGATGGAGTAGAGCGAGGTCGCGGTGCCGTCGTACACGTCCTTGACCAGGGCTTCCCGGTCGACGAGGTAGGCGATGGCCTTGCGGATGGGGAGCTTGCCGGCGACCGGGTCGTTCATGTTGAAGACGAGGTGCTCGACCTCGGCTCCGGTGCCCTGGACGACCTCGACCTTCTGGTCGCCGCTCTTGTCGGCGAGACCGGCGATGTCCTTGGCCGCGAGTCCGCGGAAGGCGAAGTCGACGTCGCCGCTTTCGAGGACCTTCTTGAGGGCGGCCTGGTCCTCGTTGAAGAACTTCATGGTCACGCCGGAGTTCTTCGGCTTGGCGCGGCCGGTGTAGGAGCTGTTCACCGAGAAGTTGGCGCTCTTCTCGCTGATGGAGTCCAGCTTGTAGACGCCGGAGCCCACGGCCTTGCCGTCCGTGCGGAGCTTGTCCGCCGGGTACTCGGTGTGGTCGACGATGGAGCCGGCGCCCGAGGCGATCTTGCTGGGGAAGGTCGCGTCGGAGGTCTTCAGGCGGAAGACGACGGTCTTGTCGTCGGGGGCGTCGATGCCGGCGATCGAGGACAGCATGACGGCGGGGCCGTTGTCGTCGTTGATCTTCAGCGTGCGCTCGAAGGAGTACTTGACGTCCTTCGAGGTGAGGGCGTTGCCGTTGCTGAACTTCAGGCCGGCGCGCAGGGTGCACTTGTACACCTTGCTGTCGGCGCCCTCGAAGGCGCAGGACTGCGCGGCGTCGGGCTCGGGCGTGGTGCCGCCCTTGGGGAAGCTCAACAGCGACTGGAAGACGTTGTTGAACAGCAGCCAGGAACCCGGGTCGTAGCCCGACGCGGGGTCGGTGGCCTTCACCTTGTCGGATATCCCCATGACCACGCCCTTGCCGCTGCCGGCACTGGAGCCATCGGTCGAACCGCAACCGCTGAGCAGCGCGGCGGCGGTGGCTGCGCCGAGCGGGGCCGCCAGCCACTGGTTACGTCTCATCACGCGAACGTCCTTCACAGTCTCACTCGATCGTTGCGCCGGCCTGCGACACCCGCCGCCGGATACTGCCGTCTCAGCCGCTGACACCCCGGCCGAGTTCCCACAGCTGGAGGTCGGAGATGGCGTTGACGGACCACTCCACTCCGGTGATTCCGTCGCGTGCGGCGACGTACTGCTTGCCCTGCCACAGGGGCAGGACGGGTACGTCCTCGGCGACGATGTCCTGCATTTCCGTGATCGCGGGGACGGCGACGTTGCGGTCGACCGCCCGCCGGGATTCGGGGATGAGCCTGGTGCGCACCGCGTTGTTGGCGTACGGCGTGCCCAGGAAGTTGTCCTGCTCCAGGAACGGGGCGAGGAAGTTGTCGGCGTCCGGGTAGTCGGGGAACCAGCCGAGCCCGTAGGCGGCGTGGTCGCCCTTCTTCTGGGCGGGGCGGAAGTCGGCCCACTCGCTGCCCTGGACGGTGATGTCGAAGAGCTGGGTGGAGTTCAGCTGGGTCTTGAGCGCTTCGAATTCCGCGGCCGTGCCGTCGCCGTAGTGGTCCGTCGTGTAGTGGAGGGTCAGCTTGACCGGGGTCTTGATCCCGGCGTCCTTCAGCAGGGTGGCGGCCTTGGCGGTGTTCGCCTCGCCGTACTTGTTGAAGAAGGAGTTGACGTGGCCGTTCACGGAGGTGGGGACCAGGGAGTACAGCGGCTGCGCGGACTTTCCGTAGACCTTGGCGATGAGTGCGTTGCGGTCGACGGCGGCGGCGAGGGCCTGGCGTACGGCCTTGTCCTTGACGACGGGGGCGTCGGTGTTGAAGCCGAGGTAGCGGATCTCCAGGCCGGGCATCGGGACGAGCTTGACGCCCTTGGGCGGCTTGGCGGAGAGCTCGGTGATCTGGGCGGGCGACAGGGTGCGGGAGACCATGTGGATGGACCCGTCGGTCAGCGCCTTGCCCATGGCCGCGGAGTCGGCGAAGGTGCGCAGTTCGACCTTGTCGTTCTGGAGCTTCAGGTCGCCCTTGTAGTGGGGGTTCTTGCTGAAGACGGCGCGGACGAGCTGGTTGTCCTTGACTTCGGCCTTCATGGTGTACGGGCCGGAGCCGTCCACGGCGAAGCCCGCGCGGAGCTTCCGGGCGTCGTAGCTCTTCTCGCTGACGATGCCGGCGGCGGGGGTGGAGAGCTTGGAGGGGAAGGTCGCGTCCGGGGTCTTCAGGTGGAAGACGACGGTGTCGGTTCCCTTGACCTCGACGGTGTCGAGGGTGGAGAGCAGCGAGGAGGGGCCGTTCTCGTCCTTGATCGTCCGGATGCGGTCGATGGAGAACTTGACGTCCTTCGCGGTGAGCGGGTCGCCGCTGGCGAACTTCAGCCCGGGGCGCAGGGTGCAGCGGTAGCTTTCGTTGCCGGCGTCGGTGAAGCGGCAGTCGGAGGCTGCTTCGGGGACGGGCTGGCCGCCGCCGCGCGGGGTGTGCATGAGCGTCTGGACGGTCTGGCGCAGGACGTTCCAGGCGCCGGCGTCGTACGCGTAGGCCGGGTCGAAGGGGGCGGGAGCGTAGTCGGCTGCCTCGAACCGGTCGGTGGTGCCGACGACGATCGCTCCGGATCCTGCTCCTCCGCCGCTCGCGCTGCCGCATGCGGTCAGCGCGGGGGCGAGCAGTCCGGCCGCAGCCGTCAGCACCAGGGTCTTGCGGTTCATGCTGGAAGTACTCCCTCGACCGGCTCTTGCTCAAAGCGGGGTAAAGGGCACTTCGCGGCGGTCGCCCGTTCAGGGCGGAACGATCGGGCCGGTGTGGTGACGATCGGTCCACGCGGTCCCGGCACAGGGGTGTGTGTCCGGTACGGCTGAGGTGCGGCGCAGTGCCCGCGTCGACACTAGTGGCCCGCGGCGGGATGGCTGGAACTGGCCGGACTTGGGGCGTAATCGCACGGTGATGGGAGCGGACCGGCTGTCCATCCGGAGGTCACCGGAGATTCGGTCAGGAGCTGATCAATCCGGACACAAGGGAAGCGGATCGGCCGCTCCGACAGGTCCGTCGGGGGGTTCACGGGTGACGAAGGTCACCCGGGACGACTCCCCTGAAGGGGATGGAATTTCAGCCTCCGGTGCAGTTCGCGGAAGATCCTTCCGCCGGGCCTCGGTCCGGCGGGGATCTGTTCGGCACGGAGTGTGTATGGGGCATCTACAGGGCGTGCCGTCGTGCGTCGGGGCTCAGTTCATCGAGGCGATGAGGGAGCGCAGGAAGGGCAGGTCCACTTCCTCCAGGGAGCGGACGATCGTGCGCCCCGGGGCGGGCGGGATCAGACCCACCGAGGGGATGGCCACGACCCGGCAGCCGGCGGCCTCGGCGGCGGCCACACCGGTGGCGGTGTCCTCGATGACCGCGCACCGCGCGGGGTGGGCACCGAGGGTGCGGGCGGCGAGCAGGTACGGGTCGGGGTGCGGCTTGGTACGGGGCACCTCGTCGCCCGCGACCGTCATCGTGAAGCGGTCCCGGCCGAGGGCGAGCAGGACCCGGTCGATGACCCGGCGGTGGGAGGCCGACACCAGGGCGGTGGGCACGTTGTGCCGGGCCAGCTCGGCCAGCAGCCGCTCGGCCCCGGGCATGAGCGGCACCTGGTCGGCGATGCGGGCCTCGAAGCGCTCGTTGAGCAGGACGCTCAGCTCGGCGAGGCCGATGTCGGCACCGGTGGACGCGATGAGGAAGGCGGCGCTGCGGCTCATGGGGCCGCCGACGACGATGTCCCGCCAGGAGTCCTCCAGCCGGTGGCCGAGCTCGGCGAAGACCTCCGCCTCGATCTCCCACCAGAAGCCCTCGGTGTCGACGAGGGTGCCGTCCATGTCGAGGAGCACCGCCTGCAGGGCGTGTCCGTCGGCCGTACGGGCGACGGGCGCGGGAACGGTGCTGGTCATGCGGCACACCTCTCAGAGGGGACGAGAAGGCCGGTCACCCGCTCCCATGGGGCATCCCCCCGGGAACAGGTGACCGGCCTGTATGGGACCGACAAGTGTACGTCGGTCCACCTCAGCGTGCGTTGAAATACTTCGCTTCGGGGTGATGAATCACGATGGCGTCGGTGGACTGCTCGGGGTGGAGCTGGAACTCCTCCGAGAGGTGGACCCCGATCCGCTCCGGCTGGAGGAGGTCGGCGATCTTCG
>NZ_JBHXRK010000041.1:0-49945 GCF_042716875.1 Streptomyces sp. NPDC058646
TCCCACCGTGGCGGGCGTCTCTCTTACCCATACACCCTTCTTCGTGGATATCTCCAACTTGTGCTCTTTTAAAACCCCCCCGCCCCGGGGCCCCCCCCCCCCCCCCGGGGGGGGGCCCCGGCCCCCCACCCCCCCCCACGTTCAACACCGCCCGGACTCCCCGATCGGGCAAAGGCAAGGACACGACATGACCACCCCCACCCCCACGCCTACCCCGGCCGGACCTGCTCTGGAAGGGTTCGAGCACCGCTATGCCGACGTCAACGGCACCCGCCTGCACTACGTCACCGGCGGCCGCGGGGAGCCACTGGTGCTGCTGCCCGGCTGGCCTCAGACCTGGTGGCAGTTCCACAAGGTCATGCCCGCCCTCGCCGAGCGGTACGAGGTCATCGCAGTCGACTACCGCGGCATGGGCGACTCGGCCAAGCCCGAGAGCGGCTACGACAAAAAGACGATGGCGCGCGACATCTACGAGTTGGTCCGCCATCTGGGGCACGAAAGCGTCAACATCGCGGGCGAGGACATCGGCTCGATGGTCGCCTACGCCTTCGCCGCCAACCACCCCGAAGCCACCAGCAAGCTCGCCCTGTGGGAGGTCGGCCACCCCGGGGAGGTCTTCAACGAGATGCGCATGCTGCCCCAGCCCGGACAGCCGCACCTGTGGTGGTTCGCCTTCAACCAGGTCGACGACCTGCCTGAAAAGCTCCTCGCCGGCCGCTACCGGCTCCTGATCGACTACCTCATCGGCCTCGAAGCCCTCGACCCCGACGCCATCGAGGAGACCAGCCGCGAGATCTACGCCGCCGCCTACGAGGAGCCCGGAGCGGTCCGCGCCTCCAACGCCTGGTACCAGACCTTCGGGCGCGACATCGAAGACGCCCGCACCTACAACCAGCTGACCATGCCAGTCCTGGGCCTGGGCGGCATGAACTTCGGCTTCGTCCCCGCCCTCCTCGACGGCAAAGCCGCCGACGTGCGCTACGTGGAGTTCAAGGGCGCCGGCCACTACCTTTCCCAGGAACGCCCCGAAGACCTCACCCGCGAACTGATGCAGTTCTTCGGCTGATACGCACGGCCCCCAGCCGTCGGCCGGGGCCCAGTGGGCGCAAGGTCGCTCGGTGTCGGTCACCACGCGGAGGGCGCCGGCTCGCGCGGAAAGAACCGGCCGTGGCGGGTCCCGCACAGCGTCCCCGAAGCCGACAGCCGCGCACACCCCCTGGCTAGCCGTCCGGGGACCAGAAGTACCGGATGTGGGGGTCCCGGCTCCAGCCCGGCGACAGGTACCGGGACAGGGCCTCGTGACGCGCCGCCGCCTGCTCGTGGGTCATCCACGACCGCACCTGCCCCGCGTTCTGGTACTCCTCCTCGGTGAGCGGGACCCCGAACTCCCAGAGCCTGGGCAGCATGTCCAGCTGGGCGACCTCCTGGAGGTACTGGGCCCGGGCCCGGTCGTCCCCCTGCGGCCGGCGGCCTCCGCGTCGTGCCGGCGGCCCTCCAGCCCCCGCTCCTGGTCGAACCGCAAGAGGGCCGCCCACTTGAGCTGTTCCGCGGCGGTCATGCGCGCCTCCCCCCGGCCCGCTCGTACCGGGGCCGCCGACCGGGCCGCCGCCGGTCGGCGGCCCGTGCCCACCGGACGATCCTCCGCCCGGAGAGCCGGCGCCAGACGCCCCGGTGACAGCGCCCGCCGGCACGATCATCGAAGCGGCACCCGCGGCCGGCGCACGGCGGCCGGCCGGCGGGTGTCCGGCTACTCACACGACCGGTGAGTACCCGCGCTCTGCTCCACCGGATGTGGTGCGCTGGCGACGTGGAGAGATGGTTGCGAGTTGGAATTGCCGCATCTGGAGCCGTGTGACGCCCAGGAGAGCATCGCAATCGACGTGGTCGTGTGCCCGATGGCCTCGCCTTCAGTGTCCCTGGACCGCTGTGATCGTTACGGCAGACATGAGTCCTACTAAGCGCACCATCGCCACCGTGATCCTCACGGGCGCCCTGGCGACTGCCGGAATCGCTCAGGCCAGTGCTGCCGAAGCGCAGGCCCGGCCTGAGGTATCACGGCAGAGTGCCGATCCGGCCGACGGGTTCGACATCATTTTCGATACTGTGGAGGAGCCGTTCGGCACGGTGTACAACACCGCGGTGGGCCTTGTCCGAGCTGTGTCTGGAGGGAGTCTCCTCCCAGCTGCTCGCGGGTGACCTGCGTCGGCTTTCGGACCCCCGCTCGGCATCCCCCTGCGCACCGGTGCCCGGTTGCGGCTCCGCCGACCCCAGACTCTCGCACGCGCGTCTAGGTCTAGGCGCTGCCCCCAAGGCGTGTTGTGCTGGTCAAAGGCCCCAGCGCGGCCGGGCTTGGCGTCAGCCTGGGCCATCAGGAGACGACGTCTCAGTTCGTGAGCGCCGTGTCAGATGAGGGTCGCGGCTATGGCGACGACACCAAGGAAGTGTTCGGCCTGCGTTCGTAGCGGCGATGGAGTCGGCGGCATTCAGCAAGGCAGGACATGGCCCGCCGTTTCTCTGATCCCATCTCACCATCACCAAGTTCGCCACGTCGCGGACAGAGCTCAGGGGACCAGTGCAGACTGCGGTTATGGCTGATGAAACGCTGAATCCGAACGAGGACGATCCGACCAGGTTCTGGCGCCTTGACGGCGACGGAAACCGGCTCGACTTCCAGTGCGGCAGAGGGACCTACTTCCATCCGGAGCTCCAGGCGTGTGTCCATCCGTACCAGATGCCCTCCGGCTACACCGCCCCGGAGGGCTGGGCCCCGCCTGAGGGCTGGCCGCCCCTGCGGGAAGCGTAGTTCGCCGCAACCCCTTGGCCGTCACCACCCTGGCGGGCGACCCACCTGAAAGAGGAAGCGATGAGCGACACCGGTGAGAGTGCAACCCCCAGGTCCGCGTATGACAGGGAACTGGAGAGGATGATGCGGATCGGCGGCATCACGACTGAGCAGCCCGGCGAACTCGGCGTCCCCGTGGGTACGCCCGACGGCACCGAGCCCGAAGCCGACGCCAAGTAGAGACCGCTCGAACGCACCGAGGCCCGTCCTGCATTTCTGCTCTCATGCAGTTGCGGAGGACGGGGCCTTGCCTCGTCCAGCCCAGCGGTTATGAAAGCCGGCCGCCGACGCCCACGCCTCTCGGTGATGGGTAGTTCGTCGACGTGGTCTCGCAGACCCCGCCCCAGGTCAGACTCTGGTGGAGCCGATCCCAGGTCCGGCCATGGCCTTGCAGGGAGGCCAGTAGGTAAACGGCAGGCCAGGGGGCTCCGCGGCGTTCTGGCCGGGGTCCTGGTTCGCCGGGGTGCTGGTGGCGGAGGTCAGCGCGGACCGAATCGTGGGCCGGGAAGCGCCGGCTGGCCCAGGAGGTCACACCGGAGTTGCGGGGCTGGGACTTGTGCCACTCCTCCCGGCTGTCGAACACCGCGCGACGAAGAGCCAGGGGGTGCCTTCGCCGCCGAGATCACTCTGTCGTCACACGCACGCATCACGCGCTGGTACTTTATGTAGTCGGTTGCTCTCTCTTGGTCATCTCACTTTTCAGGGGTTGGTTTGCGCTCGTGGCGACGCTGTCTGGACATGAGTTGCGTGCGGGAGCCTCGACTGCGAGCTGACTACGCGGCAGCTGACCGGTATCTGCGACGCCGGGAGTTTGCTCTGTGGGGTGCGATGCGACTACTGACGCCGCCCGAGTTTCAACCCCATGCCGCTGCCGGGACAGCGCTGCTGGTTTTCACCGATGACATCTGTGACCGGGGGGCTGCCTCCAGCCGTTTGAAGCGGTTCGAGACCTGGGCGGGTCATGTGCAGAGGGCTCTGAATTCCGGCACTTCCCGCCATCCTCTGCTGCGGGCCTATCTGCATTCCGCGCAGGCGTGCGGACTGCCCCGCCGCTGGGTGGATGCGTACCTGGCAGGTACCCGCATCGATCTGGACTTCCCCGGGTTCGCTGACGAGGCCGACTACCAGCGGTACATCGAGACGTTGACGTGGCCCGGGGTGATGGTGAGCACGGGGCTGATGCCGCGCCTGGTGGCCGATGAGGTGTTCGCGGACTCCTGCTGGCTGATCGCTGACGGGTTTCAGCGCGTCGACTTCCTGACCGACTTGTCCGAGGACCTGCAGAGCGGGCGCCTGGCGTTGCCCATGGCCGACCTCGACCGTCACGGTGTCAGCCGTGCCGATCTTGAAGCGGGCCGGGACACCCCCGGTGTGCGAGTTCTGATCTCGGCGACAGCGGGCCTGGCACGGGCCTCGCTCACTGCGGCCCAGGTCACGATCGACCAGGTGCCCGATGCTTATCGGCCGGTGGTGCGCTGCCTTCTCGGCTTGTACCACCATCGCCTGGACAGGGTCATGACCATGGGCGCCGCCATCACGCGTCGGCCGGTCCGGGATGACCCGTTGGCGTGTCTGCGGCTGCTGGCCCGCTCTCGCCGACCGGAGCTGCCCGGTCAGCCGGCTCCCACGGACGTCAGGACGAACACACCCGCCCCTTCCCCGTAACCAAGCCCCCCGCCCGCCTGCCCGTCTGAGGCGGGCGGGAGGGGGGAATGTGGCCCTGCCCGCATCCGCAGGGGCCGGCATCAGACAGCGGAAACACCGGACGAAGCCTGGGCCCGTCCGCTGTGAGGCTGGGCTCGGTCAGTGCTGGGCGACAGCCGCGCCTGCGTGCTGCTGCACGAGAAATTCGGCCGTGACGGCTCCATAGCGGCGCTGCCGACTGTGATAGGTCGCGATGGCCTGGGCCAGGTGCTCGGCGCGGAAGTCGGGCCACAGGACGGGAGGGAAGTACATCTCGGCGTACGCCATCTGCCACAGCAGGAAGTTGGACAGACGGTGCTCACCCGAGGTGCGGATCAGCAGGTCCACGTCCGGGAGGTCGGGCTGCTGCATGTGCCGGGCGAGGAGCTCTTCGTTCACGTCAGCGGCTTGGACACCAGCGTCGATCATGGAGCGGAACGCGTTGACGAGATCACGTCGGCCGCCGTGGTTGAAGGCCATCGTCAGCGTCATGCCGGTATTGGCGGCCGTGAGGTCCTGGACCCGTGTGATGTCCTCGCGGACGAAGTCGGGCACGGGGGCGTCCAGCGCGCCCAGGTAACGCAGCCGGAGGCCCATGCTGTGCCAGCGCGGGGCGTTGTTACGGATCACCCGCTGGTTGAACCGCATCAGGTAGTCGACTTCTGCCTGCGGACGGCGCCAGTTCTCGGTCGAGAACGCGAACAGGGTCAGCCACTTGATGCCCATGTCGTGAGCGCCTTGCACCGCGGCCACGATCGCGGCTTCACCGGCGGAATGCCCACCGGTCCGCTCCAGACGGCGCTGCTGCGCCCAGCGGCCGTTGCCGTCCATGATGCACGCCACATGCGCCGGCGTCGCGCTCTCGGCAACCGGGGTCGCATCGGCGGGCGCCTGCAGCTCGCGGGCGGGACGAGGACCGGCAGGCATCTCCTGCGACGGCACTTGCGGCCCCGAAGCGAAGGTCACGACATCCTCCTGTTCAGCGAATGGCTGGCGAAGCAGGGACGGCACGGCGGCACGCCAGCGTCCCCGGCCATCCGCACTCCACTTGTGCAACGACTGACCCAGATGGCGGACACGCACCCCCGGTGCGCCGGTGGTGAGGCGTGTGGGACAGAATCCGTGCGCACGCCCGCCGCTTGGACAATGTTCAGTGCTCGGGCCCGGCGGCTCGGCCCTGTTGCGCAGGCGAGGCTGCGTGAGGCACTACGGGGGTGAGTTGTGGTTCCGCGCGCATTGGCGCGGTTTCTTGGCGCGGCACGGGAAGACCGGCGTTGCCGCTTCCTCGCCCAGCCACAGGGGTCAGTGCGGCTGCGGGCAGGGTGCTGCGGGTGCCGCGGCGGAAGGCCATCAGGGCGATCAGGGCGGCTCCCGCGAACCAGGTGAGCTGGATGACCAGGTGACGCGGCACCGGGTTGCTGGAGAATCCCGCCGCGGTGCTGGCCTGCATGGCTCCGTAGGAGGGCAGGTAGCGCATGATCGGGGTGTCGGCTCCGGAGCTCGTGATCGGGTTCTGCAGTGCGAGGTCGATGATGCTGGTCATCACGATGGCGAACATGCCCTCGACCTCCCGACGCAGCACAGAGCCGAAGCCGACGCCAAGAGCGCCGTAGGTGAGCCCGGCGGTGAACAAGGCGGCGGCCAGCAGGAAGGGCTGTCGGGGTGTCCAGGCCAGGCAGGTGATGGCAGTGGCGTAGGCAGCGACGGCAGCCGAGATCAGAGCCAGGGCGGTGACCTTGGCCAGGACGAGGTGGACGCGGGGGTAGCCGGCCATCGCCAGCCGGCGGTCGAAAAGGCTGCCGGAGAAGGTCGCGGCGAACATCATGAAGCCGGTGATCAGGGTGACCGCGTTGAGGGCGCCGCTGATCTCAGTCAGCTCGTTGCCGCGGGGGGACAGCCTCTCGCCCGTGGCATGCAGCTGCATGGGGGCCGGGGTCTCGGGCATCGCCAGGTAGGCAAGAGTCGTCCACAGAGGGACGAACAGGACCACGAGGACCATGGCGAACCGATTGCGGCCGTGCTCGGTCAACGCGAAGCCGGTCGCGAGAGCGAAGCGGGACAGGTGAGACCTCACGCGGCCACCACCTGGTCCGGGCACAGTACCCCGCCGTCCAGACGCCACAGCTCGTCCAAACGCTCCGTGTCGTACGCCAGGTGGGAGACGACCAGGACAGAGCGTCCCGCATCCCGCAACCGCACGGCCAGATCCCAGAACCGCTGGTAGGTGTCCCAGTCGAAGCCCTGATAGGGCTCGTCCAGCAGCAGCACCTGCGGATCGTGCATCAACGCCAGCGTCACGTTCAGCTTCTGCCGCGTCCCGCCGCTGAGCACCCCGGCCCGCTCACTGGCATAGTCGGCGAACCCGAGCACGTCCATGACCTCTTCGGCATACCGCAGATCTGCCAGACGGTAGGCCCTCTGGAAGAACCTCAAATGCTGCCAGACGGTGAGCGCGTCGTTGAGGACCACGTGCTGCGGGCAGTAACCAAACCGGCCCCCATGAAGGACCACGCCCCGGGCGGGCCGCAACTCACCGGAAAGAATCTTCAACAGTGTTGATTTGCCCGCACCGTTCTCCCCGACGATCCCACACAGCACCCCGGCTTCGAGCCGCAAGTCAACGCCCCTCAGGACCGCACGCCGACCGTAGGCATGGTGCACGTCCTCGACCTCCACGCCTGCCTCCCCGGCACTCGAACCGACCCCGTATACACGCCACAACGATGACGCTGCAGGAACGACACGGATGGACCACGACACCGCACACCACCGAGGCACCCCTATGCCCGCGGCGTGCTGGACCTTCGACGGCGACCTCGAAAAGCGTCTCCTACGCCAGGTTCACCGGATACTCGAGGCGGAACGGCGCGCCCTCCAGATACATTCGCTGGCCAGTGTCATGTGACCGGTTGCTCCGAGCCCCGAGACCACGCGCTTCTACGCTGGGAGCCCCGTGTCCTGTATCAGCCTGTGCTTGTACGCCCGCAAGTCTGCGCCGGTCGCTGACCGCCAGGGAACTCCCCGCCGCCAAAGCCACGACAGCAGCAGACGGATGTCCCGTCGCGTAATTCCGACGCGATTCCCGTTCCAGGCTGCGGAATTCGGGTGACAGAGCGAACTGCAGCAACTCTGCGTCCACGACGAAATCAGGCCGTACAAATACCGGATCGCCCGGCCGAAGCCCCACCGACTCCAAGGCGGCCGGGAGGTCTCGGACCCCCAGCATCCCCTCCTCCGGCAGTGGCCCCCATCGCTCCGGATCCGGCACGAATACCAGCCGCCACTCGTCCATCTACCACGCCTGTGAGTCGCTTGAACTCACTCAAATATCAGGGAAGGGATCATCGGCGCGGTCACCCAGTACCCTCACCCGCCCGCAGCTGCTCATCCTCGGCCGCCACGACCAGGCCGGCCGCCTGCGCCCTATCGGTCGCACGGTGCCTTGGCGGGCTGGTCAGGCCCGCCAGGTCGCGGAGCACCTGGCCGCAGCCGGCCCCGGGCACCCGTGGGAGGGAGCCCGGTTCACTGCCGCATGGGGCCCCGGGACGTCCTCGATGTCACGGTGGTCAGTCCGGAGCTGGTGGCTGAGGTCAGCGCGGATCGGGCCGGTGCTCGGGGTGTTTTCCGGCACCCGCTCCGCTTCAAGCGGCTGCGCCTGGACGTGAGCGTGCAGGATGTGCCCTCGTTCGGGGCGGGTCCTGCAGCGGCTGTCGGCTGAGCTGTTGCAGGGAGCGTGATTGCGATGACGTGGCCTGGACCCTGGTGCGGGCGCTGAGGCTGGCCGAGTGGCAGACGGCCCGGCCGTCCTGACTAGGCTTGGAGCCCAGGCTGGCCTGGTCTCCGAGGGCGTGGGAGAGGTGCGAGCTCGGACCGCTGGAGGCCAGAGCCTGCACTCCGCCGTCCCGCCACATCTGATGCCACTGGTAGACCGATTTCCGGCTCACCCGCAGCCTCCGCGCTACCTCCGGTGGCTTGAGCTTCTGCCTGAACAACCCGGCCGCCTGCATCCGTACCGCCTCCCGGCGTCGGCGTCCCGCAGCGGTCAGCCCACCCCCATCCGCATACCTCACACACCACGAAATACAACCAGCACCCCAGCTGCATCAGGAACTTCGCGAAAGATCACCCTGACGAGCCGAAGTCAGTAACGCAGACGCCCCAAGCGTGGCCGTGCTCTGTCTCGGTCAGCATGTACCGCAAGCGCCCGCGATGGTTCTCGTCCTCATGCACGGTGGGAATCATGCCCCGACCACGCTCTGACGCTGAAGCCGTTCGTTCCCGCCGGGCACACGGTCAGGGGTCGCCGCTGGGCGGCGGCACTTGCCCGGTGTCAGTCGGCTGAGACTGAGCACGATAGGTGTCGTCATCCTTCCGTCCCGACCTGCCCTTTCGTGAAGTTCTGAGCGCGACATCTGTCGCCGAATTCGCATCGTTCCTGACGTGATCCGCACTCTTCGCAGGCAAGTTGTCGTCCGGACCGTAGGCGCCGTGCACGGACACGGCGCGGGTCGGCGCGTTCTTGTACGACGACGGGGTGGGCGTGGGGGAGCTGGACGGTGCGTTCGTGATCGGGTCCTGGTGTGGGAGAAAGGAGCGTGGGGCGGGTTCTTCTCGTTGTGGCGGGCGGCGTTCTCGGTGTCCGGCAGGGCCGTTGCCCTGGGTTCACGTCATGGAGACGACGACCTTGCCGGCCTTCGCGCGGCTCTTTTCGACGTACTCCATGGCCTGAAGGGTCTCGTCGAAGGGGAAGATTCGGTCGACGACGGGGCGGATCTTCCCGGCGTCGATGAGGGGGGTGAGTTCGCGCAGCTGGTCGCCACTGGCCTTCATGAACAGGAAGGAGTACGTGACACCGAGACGCTTGGCCTGGCGCCGGATCTTGGCGCTGAGCGCGGCGATGCCCAGGCGGAGCACCAGGTTCGAGCCGAGTTCGCGGGCAGTGGCCGGGTCGGGCGGGCCCGCGACGGAGATGGCCAGGCCGCCGGGCTTGAGGATGCGCAGGGACTTGGCGAGGTTCTCGCCGCCGAGGGAGTCCAGGACGAGGTCGTAGCCGGTGAGGAGTTCGGAGAAGTCCTGGGTGCGGTAGTCGATGACCTCGTCTGCGCCGAGGTCCTTGACGAGGTCGATCTTGGCGGTGCTCGCGGTGGCGGCCACGTGCGCGCCCAGTGCCTTGGCCAGTTGGATGGTGATGGACCCCAGGCCGCCGGCGCCCGCGTGGATGAGGACCTTCTGGCCCGGCTGGACGTTCGCCCGCTCGACCAGGGCCTGCCAGGCGGTCAGCGCGACCAGGGGGAGGGAGGCGGCCTCGGTCATGGTGAGCGTGGCGGGCTTGGCCGCCAGGTCGTCCTGGTGGACGGCGAGGAGTTCGGCGAAGGTGCCGATGCGGTCCTTGTCGGGCCGCGCCCAGACCTCGTCGCCCACCGCGAAGCGGGTGACGGACGATCCGACGCGGACGACGGTCCCGGCGAGGTCGTTGCCCAGGACGAGCGGGAGACGGTAGGGCAGGATCTGCTTGAGGTCACCGTCGCGGATCTTCATGTCCAGCGGGTTGACACTCGCCGCGTCGATCCTGACCAGGACGTCGTCGGCGCCCATCTGGGGTTCGGGTATCTCGGCGGCACGCATGTTGGACGCGTCACCGTACTTCTCGACCATGAAGGCCTTCATCGTCATCTCCGTTCGTGTGGTCTCCCGTCCAAGCGGGAGGGGTGTTCTGTCCGTGAGAGGTTTGTCTCGTTACGAGATGGTTTGTGGTGTCTTCTGGTCCGCGCGCTCCGCGTCGGCACGGCAGTGGCCAGTGCCTGCGCGGAGAGCCCTGCGGCGGCCGTGTTTCCGGGCTCAGGCCACCGGCACGACCGGGGCGATGACGCTGCCCGCGTCGCCGCCCTGGAGGCGGCCCAGCGAGCCCGCGACGCCCTCGTGCGGTACGCCGAGCGGCATGGCGCTGACCTTGTCGAGGCGCGCGTACTGCTCGTCGGTGAGCTGGACGTCGAGGGCTGCGAGGTAGCTGTCGGCGCTGTCGAGGAAGGTGCCGCCGACCTCGGCGAACCGGTCGAAGATCCGGCGGGCCTCGTCGGGCTCGGCGCCGGCGCCCCAGCCGGTGCCGAAGTTCGCGGTGCCGAGCGCGTACTCGGAGACGCGCAGTCCGGTCTTGCGGCCGAAGGCCGTTTAACGCATGAGAAGTCCTTGCGCAAGGGGGCCTGGAAGGCCGTCGTGCCGTGGTGGAGGGGGTGAGCGTCAGCCCGCGTTCGGCTGGGGCGCCGCGGACAGGCTCTGCTTGACGTACCTGCTGGTCTCGTCGGCGAGGATCTCGGGCAGGCCGGTCTCGATGCCGTAAAGGGCCTGGGCCGCGACGTCGGCGGCGGCGACCTTCTGATCGGCGGGCACGCCGGCGGCCATGTCGGTGTCCATGTAACCGACGTGCAGCGCCGAGACGGTGATCCCGCGCGGTGCCAGCTCCTCACGGGTCGCGTCGCTCAGCGCCCAGGCGGCGGCCTTGGAAGCCGCGTAGGAGCCGAGGCCTGCCGGGTGGAACCAGGACAGGGCGGACAGGACGTTGAGTACGGCGCCGCCGCCGTTGCCCTCGATGACAGGAGCGAAGGCTCGTGTGGCGACGAGCGGGCCGAAGAAGTTGGTCTCCATCTCGCGACGTACCTCGTCCAGGTCGCCGCCGACCAGCGTCGCGCCGGTGGAGACGCCCGCGTTGTTGATCAGAAGCGTCGCGTCCGACGCGATGCGGGCGGCCTCCCGTATCGACTCCTGGTCCGTCACGTCGAGGCGCAGTGGGCGGACGCCCGGCAGGTCGACCGTCTCGGGACGGCGGGCCGCCGCGTAGACCTTGGCGCCATGCGCCACGAGCTGGGCGGCCAGGTGCCGCCCGAGGCCCCGGTTGGCGCCGGTGACCACCGCGACCGCGTTCTTGAGTTCCATGCTCGCTCCTGTCCTTCACAGGCGCCGTCGGAGCACCCGTGTCAATTAGATTGCAAGCACAATCTAAACACAGGGCTATGATAGATGCCAATCGACATCCAAACGGGAGGTGGCCATGGGCCGCGTATCGCAGGCGCAGGCGGAGGAAAATCGCAGGCGGGTGGTGGACACCGCGTCGCGGCTGTTCCGGGAGCAGGGCACCCACGTCAGCGTCGCCGATCTCATGAAGGCGGCCGGCCTCACCCACGGCGCCTTCTACAAGCAGTTCGCCTCCAAGGAAGCGCTCGTCGATGAGGTCACCGCCCACGCCTTCGATGAGATCGCACGGCGCAATGCGGCCGGGCTCGAGCGGCACGACGGGCAGCGGGATGCCGCTCAGCGGGCCCTGATCGACGCCTACCTCTCCGTCGAACACCGTGACAACGCGGCGGACGGCTGCCCGGTCGCGGCTCTCGCCACCGATATCGCGCGCGGACCCGAAGGCCGCGAGGCGCGCCGTACCTACGCGGAGGGCGTGGCCGACTTCGCCGCGTTCCTCGCCCCCGCCGAGGCCGTCGGGGGCGGCGAGGGCGTCGGGGGCGTCGGGGGCGGCGAGCGCGGCCTCGCCCGGCTGTGCACCCTGGTCGGTGCTCTGGTCCTGTCCCGGGCCACCCAGGGCTCCCCGCTCTCCGAGGAGATCCTCGCCGCCGCGCACGCGGCCCTGACGGAAGCCGACTGACCGGGGGCCCGGCATCGGGCGCCGCGCGGCGTGTGCGCACCGGCCGCACCCGCGATCTGTTGGGCAAGCCCTCGACTCGGAGGGCTTGCCCAGCGTCCGGATCACGTGGCGGGACGGCTCCCGAAGTCGTGGCGTCACCGTCCGGGATGTGGAGGCCCGGAGCCGCCCTACGCCTCCTCGGCGGTCGTACGACGGAGTCATGAGACGACACCAGCAGAACAACACCGGGCTCGTACCGAGCCTCCCGGGGGACATGCGGCACGCCCTCGCTTCCCTCCACGGGACCCACGTCGATCCCGTCGGCCACCTCGTACCCCTCGACCGCCCCGATGCGTTCCTCTCCCTCACCCGGCCCGGCGACATCGGGTTCACTGCGCGAGTGGAGCTGTCCGGCGGGGAGACGATGGGCCACCTCCACGACCTGATCACCACAGTCACCCGCGGCATCACCTACGAACTGGGCGCTGCCGAGCCCGGGACCGCGTTGGAGATCATGTTCGGCAAGCGCCACCAGCTCGCCCTTCACACCGGCCACGTCGACGGCCTCACCCGGCTCCTGCGCGATGCCGTCGACACCGTCGACGCGCACAGCACCTCCGGCGACGGACCCTGCTTCCACTGCTACGGCTCCGGGCGTGCGCATCCTCTGTGGGGAGTCGAGGCCGAGCAACCCTGAGCGCCTGGGTAAGCCTTAGGCGACTCTGGGCAGGCCCTTCCGTGCGGGGGCTTGCCCAGGCTCCTCTCCCGGGCCGTCCCGTCCCGGGCGCAGGACGTCGGCGTAGATCCGGGCCCGGACACCGGGCTCACCGGGATCTCGGCGCACCGGGCCGATGCCCGAGGTTGCCCAGCGCTCCTCCAGCGCGGTCATGACGGCCCGGACGGTGTCCTCGTCCCTGCCGGTGATGTCGAGCACGACCAGGCCGGGCTCCGCGATGTGCTTCTCGTCGAGCTTCATCCGCACGTGCGCGAACCAGAGGCAGGTCTGCCCGGTCGGCCGGACCGGCCCCCAGCGGTTTAACGGAGCCGGTGCTGCCGCAGGGATGGGGGGACTCACCCCCCGTGTCGCGGGGGGGCTATGTCCTTCGTCAAGGATGTGGCGCCGGGTTTGAGGCTGTTTGGGGGCGGTCATGCGGCGAGAGTCACGGTAGGGGTTCGGGATTCGTAGAAGGTTCCGTCGCGGAGCATGGCGAACAGGACGCTGATGCGTTGGCGGGCGAGGCGGAGGAGGGCTTGGGTGTGGGTTTTGCCGCGGGCTCTTTGCCGGTCGTAGTAGGTGCGGGAGGCCTGGTCGGCGTTCATGCAGGCGAAGGCGGAGAGGAACATGGCGCGTTTGAGCTGCCGGTTTCCGCCTCGGGGTGCGTGTTCGCCGTGGATCGAGGTCCCGGAGGACCTGGTCGTGGGGGCGAGGCCGGCGTAGGAGGCGAGGTGGGCGGCGCTGGGGAAGCCGCTTCCGTCGCCGACGGTGACCAGCAGGACGGCGGCGGTCCTGACGCCGACTCCGGGCATTGAGGTCAGGACCGGGTGAAGAGGGTGGGCCTCCAGAAGGGTGCTGATCTGGGCTTCGAGGGCCCGACGCTGGTCGTGGACCGCGGCGAGCGAGCGGGCCAGCGACGGGATGACCACGCCGAGGGTGCCGGTTCCCGGGACCACGACGGTCTGTTCGTCGAGGGCGTCGAAGACGTCGTCGATCAGCCGGACCGCCATGCGGGGGGCCTTGGGACGGATCACCTCGACGAGTCTGCGGCGGCCGGCTTTCCGCAGAGCGTTCGGGGATCCGTATCGCTCGAGGAGCCAGGTGACGGCGGGGTGATCCAGCCGCGGGCCCAGGACCCGCTCGAGGCTGGGGTGGAACTGGGTCAGCAGACCGCGTATCCGGTTCGAAGTGCGGGTGGCCTCGGCCGCGAGGTCCTGGTCGAAGCCGGTCAGGACGGTCAGTTCGGCGGTGATCTCGTCGGTCAGCTCCAGCGAACGTAGCGTGTGAGGGATCGTCCGGGCCGCGTCCGCGATCACAGCCGCGTCCTTCGCGTCGGTCTTCGCCTCGCCTGGATAGAGGTCGGCGATCCGTCGCATCGCGAGTCCGGGCAGGTAGGCGACCTGGCAGCCGGCGTCGCGGGCGACCGTCAGAGGCAGGGCGCCGATGGATGCGGGCTGGTCCACGATCACCAGGACGGTGCCGAACTTCGCCTTGAGCTTGTCGAAGACGGCCCGCAGCTTCGGTTCGCTGTTGGGCATCGGCTTGTCGAAGACCTTCTTCCCGGCCGGGGTGAGCCCATGACCGAAGTGGGAGGTCTCGACGACGTCCATCCCGAGGAAGACGCCTATGCCTTCGGTGTCTAACATCGCACCCTTCCGCAGGTGTTGACCGTGCCGGCCTTGGCGGTGGCACCGTGCTCGCGCATCCACGTTACGCAGACCTGCCGCCCACTCATCTGCCTGGCATTGCGCCAGGCCGGGCGGTGGCCGGGTCTCTCATCAGCGTCTCCGACGGCACCCCACAGGCCCGGCGACACCACCCCCCAGGTCATCCGTTTCGACAGAGGGGACACAGTCATACCGGGCCCGGAGGCCAGCGGCCCCATTGCAGGACCGCGAAAACATAACGGGGGGGCCGCGCACAAGCTCAACCTGCGAGAAGGGCCGTCTATGGCCGGGGTGAGCGGGGTGGGGCCACTTCCCGCCGTTCCCCCGGGGCCGGCCAACCCCGTCCAAGACAGCCGCCCCCCAACTCGGCGAGCGCCGGCCGCTGCCGGTCGGCGCCGGCGACGAGAGTTCGGTGCCCCCGGACCACGGCCCGGGGGCACCGCAGCTCTACTCCGCGTGCAGGCTCCATCCGCTGCTCCGCCACTCCTCCCCGTGGAAGTCACCGGCAGGATGCACGGTCACCACCGGCACGACGTGCGTGGAGTACACGAGGAACGCCACCGGACGCTCAATCTTGCCCATGTGCACCTCCTCGGACTTGCGGACCCACCATCCGGTGCCTGGCACGACTCCGAGCGGCTGCTCGTCGGCCACCGTTTCGATCTCCGTGAAGCCGGGCTGCTCCGCTGCCGCCACCACGCGCCCGGCCGTCCGGTCCAGGACCATCGCCGCGCCGTCGGAGTCCCGCCACCCCACGACCGGCTGGCTGACCACGTCGTCTTCGTCAGCGTCCGGGGCGGGGTCCTTGAACCGGGCCGTGAACCGCAGTTGTGAATTCATCCGACCATCCTTACGGCCAGCACCCGGGCCTGTCCGGCGTACGGGATCACGCCCCGCACCAGGTCCGCCGGCACGGCGACCGCGACGTCGACCGCGTGTTGGTGGAGGACTCCTGTCGGCGGCGGTGTCCGCTTCGCAGGTCAGGCTGCGTTTCACGGCAGCGGCCGCAGCCGCCGGGCGCGGCAACTACAGGAGAGGTTGGTAGCAGGTGGGGGAGACGAAGGAGGGCGCGCTGAGCGCGTACCGGCAGCGGGCGGAGCGCCGACGGGAGAGCCGGGGAACGGGCGAGGCCCGGCCATCCTCCCCGTTCGCCACAAAAGGCCTCCTGGTCTGCGGCTTCACGAGAGCACAAATTGGGACACAGGCAGGGCCACAGGAGAGGACAAAGGGACACAGGCGTCGCTGCCGACCGAGTGGGGCCCGGGGTGGATAACGCGCAGCTCGTGCCCGTTGCCACCCCGGTATCCAGCGCCGTTGCCGCCGGGAGGGTCAGCCTTCCTCGCCGGTGGCCGCTTCCGTGATCGCCCCCTGGACGAGGCGGAGCTCCGTCTCGTCCAGCGTGCCCAGCGCCGCCTTGAGGTTGAGGGGCGCGGCCCCGGCCAGCGAGGTCGCGATGCGCAGGACGGCCATCTCGCTGCGCGAGCCCCGGATCGCCGGCACGTTCGTCAGTGGGAACTCGTTCATCAGGCGATCGTCCAGCCGGACGACGTCGGGGTCCAGGCCGGCTCGCCGCAGAAACTCGAGTAGGTCGGCGGGGCCGAGGATCTCACCGTCGCAGCGCACCCGGCGCCCGCCTTGGTGGTCGGGCGGGTAGAACACCACGCGCAGGTCAGGACTCGTCCCTCCACCTGCCGGTACCCGCTCACTCCAGCACTCCCAAGGCGGTGTCTGGTCGGCAGTGGACGCACGCGGGCACGCCCGCGGCCAGCAGCCGCCGTATCTGCTCTGCGGCGGCGGGGGCGCAGCGGTGGCCGGTGTCCCAGCAGTCCCCGGTGTGCACGCGGGCCGGGAGCCGGCCAGATCCGATCCCGCGCTCGACCAGCCATGCGGGCGGCTCCTTCGGGGGTCGTCTGGAGGCTTCGAGGGCCTCGCGTTCCTCGGCGACGGCCAGCGCCTGTTCGGCCCGGCCGAGTTCACCGCGCAGGTAGGTGACTAGAGTCCGCAGCCGGGGCAGGTCGGGCGGCAGGACGGACACGGCTCAGCCCCCGTGCTGCGCCCGCCGCGCTTCCTTGCACGCCGCACACAAGGGCGGCGCTCCCACCCCGTACCGGCACGTCGGAGCGTGGCTTCTCTGCACTTCACCCGATCCTGGACGGGGATGACGAACGTTGGCGGCGCTTCTGTCAGGTGTCCGCCATCATCCGCCGAGCCTGGGCGGGGCAGCCCCGTTGGAGGCAGAGCCTGGTTGCGGCGCTGGGTTGTTCCGGGCCCCCGCTACGGGGGACAGGAGGAGTCTTCGCTGTGTGCCATGCCGGGCGTTAGGGATGCGTAAGGATTTTTGGGGTTGGGAGTTGGCAAGAAGTGCTGTGGTGTCCTCCGGGCACGGGGCATGGGGGCGGTGGCATGGTTCCCTGATCGGTGCTTTGCCCGTTACTGCGTGGCTTGTTGAGGTTGGGGATCCTAGCCGGGGTGCTGGGTGATGCGTAGGGCACAAGAGCAGGGCGGGTAATGGGGCTGGGCTGTCCGGTGCGGGTCCGCGTCGGCGGCAGGGCCATACTCGATGATCGTCGTGAGGCCCTGAGTTGGTGGCCGTTATGTGGGTGCGCTGGACGGGCCGGGAAAGGTTGATGGGGGATATGAGGGACGCGGATCAGGCGGGTATGCCGGAGGTGGTGGACAGCCCTGCGCTGCGGGCTCAGCCGTCCGGCGGGCTGGCACGGTGGATGCTGCGGCACCAGGTGCAGCCGGTGGGGCCGGCGGCGGGCGAAGGGCATGCCAAGCCGCACGCGTGGTGGAAGGTGATGTGCCTGACCGGCGTCGACTACTTCTCCAGCCTGGCCTACGTCCCGGCGATCGCCGCCCTTGCCGCAGGGGCCGTTTCGCCGCTGGCGACGTTGCTGATCGTGGCGCTGACGCTGCTGGGGATGCTGCCGATGTACCGGCGGGTGGCGAAGGAGAGCCCGCACGGCGCCGGGTCGGTGGCGATGCTCGAGGACCTGCTGCCGTTCTGGTGGGGCAAGCTGTTCGTCCTGATCCTCCTCGGCTTCGTGGCCACCTCGTGGATCATCACCATCACCCTCTCCACCGCGGACGCCTCCGTGCACGTGGTGGAGAACCCCTTCTTCCCCGCCGCCCTGCACGGCCACGAAGTCGCCCTCACAGTGGCGCTGCTGCTGGTCCTCGGAGGGGTGTTCCTGCTGGGGTTCAGCGAAGCCGTCAGCGTCGCCATCCCCCTGGTCGCCATCTTCCTCGCCCTGAACGCGGTCGTCATCGGCATCGGCCTGGCCCATGTGTTCACCACCCCGGGGGCCTGGTCGGCGTGGACCGACGCCCTCTCAGCGGGCGGAGGCGGCTTCGGTGACCTGGTGGGCCCAGCGCTGCTGGCTTTCCCGCTGCTGGTGCTGGGCCTGTCGGGCTTCGAGACCGGCGTGAGCATGATGCCGCTCGTCGCCGCCGACGGAGCCGACGCGGAGCAGCGGCTGCGCTCGCGGATCCGTAACACCCGCAGGCTGCTGACCGCCGCCGCGCTCATCATGAGCGTCTACCTGCTGTCGGCGAGTTTCGTCACCACGCTCCTCATCCCGCACGAGTTGTTCGAGCCGGGCGGCGCCGCCAACGGCCGCGCGCTGGCGTGGCTGGCCCACGAACATGTCGGAGAGGCGTTCGGCACGGTCTACGACATCAGCACGATCCTGATCCTGTGGTTCGCAGGTGCTTCAGCCATGGCGGGCCTGGTCAACATCGTTCCCCGCTACCTGCCCGACTACGGCATGGCCCCCGAATGGGGACGCGCCGTCCGCCCGGTCGTGATCGTCTACACCGTCCTGTGCATCGCCATCACGATCGCGTTCAACGCCGACGTCGACGAACAGGCCGGCGCCTACGCCACCGGCATCCTCGCCATGATGGTCTCCGGCGCCTTCGCCGTCACCGTCTCCGTCGCACGCCACCGCCGCCGCGCCACCACCGTCGGCTTCGCCCTGCTCACAGCCGTCCTGCTCTACGCCCTGGTCGCGAACATCATTGACAAGCCCGACGGCATCGTCATCTCCGCCTTCTTCATCGCCGGAATCATCATCGTGTCGCTGATCTCCCGCGTCTCACGCACCACCGAACTGCGCGCCGACCGCATCGTCTTCGACGCCGACGCCCGCCAGTTCATCAACGACACCCTCGCCCACGACAACTCAATCAACATCATCGCCAACCGCCGCCAGGCCGGCGATGTCGCCGAGTACAGCGACAAGGAACGCGAACAGCGCGGCGTCAACCCGGTGCCCGGCCGCGCCGACGTCATCTTCCTCGAAATCGACGTGGTCGACCCCTCGGACTTCAGCGACACCCTCACCGTCCACGGAGTCGACGTCGACGGCTACCGGATCCTGCGCGCGGCCGCGCCTGCCGCGCCGAACGCCATCGCCGCCATCCTGCTGGCCCTGCGCGACGCCACCGGCGTGCAGCCGCACTGCTATTTCGCCTGGGCCGAGGGCAGCCCGCTGGTGCACATGGTCCGCTACTTCCTCCTGGGACGCGGCGACACCGCCCCGGTCACCCGCGAGATCATCCGCAAACACGAACCCGACCCCGCCCGCCGCCCCGGCATCCACGTCGGCGGCTGACCACTGCAGCCGTACGCAGCCACTTCCCAAGACGCCGAGGTGGGGACACCGAAAGGCACGCCATGAGCTCTACGCCGGACCGCCGCATGCGGCTCAGGATCATCGTCCTCACACTGGGCGCCACCGCCATGATCACAGCAGGAGCGGCCACCGAATGGTGGTGGTTGCTCGGCATCGGCGTGTGAACCCTGATCATGGCGTTCCTGACGGAGCTGGTCTACCGCCCGTAGACCGGTGACGCCTTCGTTCTCCGTGCCCGTATCAACCCCTGTGCCAACGGCCTCAGCGGCGCCTGGCACAGATGGCTCAGCGGCCGTGCGTGCCCGGCCAAGGATGTTGATCATCGAAGCACCTTGAAGATCATTAGGGATTCCCGTGCCCGCACCGAAGGAAAGGCGGCCCACTCGTGACCCGGGTGCTCGTGGTGGAGGGTGATCCTCAACTCGTCCGCGCGCTCAAGATCAACCTTCAGGCCCGGAAGTTCGAGTGTCAGGAAGCCGGCACCGGAGCCGACGCGCTGCGGCTCGCAGCTGCACGCACTCCCGACGTCATCCTGCTGGACCTTGGTCTGCCGGACATGGACGGCGTCGATGTGATCAAGAGCATCCGGCGCTGGAGCGGAGTCCCCATTCTGGTCCTGTCCGCCCGGCGTACCTCGCAGGAGAAGGTCCGCGCCCTGGAAGCGGGCGCGGACGACTACGTGACGAAGCCGTTCAGCATGGATGAGTTGCTCGCCCGACTCCGCGCTGCCACCCGAAGGAAGGCGATGCCCGGCTCCGCGGACCGGCATGCGGTGGTCATCACCGAAGACTTCACCATCGACCTTGCCGCGAAGAAGGTCCGGCGCGAGGAGCACAGTGTCCGGCTGACCCCGACCGAGTGGCACCTGCTGGAGATTCTCGTCAGCCACCCCGGCCACCTGGTCGGCCAGCGCAAGCTGCTTGTGGAGGTCTGGGGACCTGCATACGCCGACAACGCCACCTACGTGCGGGCCTACATGGCAAAGCTCCGGCACAAGCTGGAGGCCAACCCTTCTCATCCGCGGTACCTGATCACCGAACCAGGCATGGGATACCGCTTCGAACCCTGACCGTTCGCTCCGGCCCCGTACAGCAGCACCACCGCGCACGGGGAGCCATGCGCGGTGAATGCCTGCGCCTTCGTCGAAGAAGGTGCAGTTAACAAGTCACCGACAGCATGGACCGGTCTGCGACGGGGACCACGTGGAGATCGGCGGCCTGGTGGCGGGGGCCGGGGCGGGGGAGGTCATGGCGCTGCTCCTCGGTGCCGGGATCCCTCCATTCCATCGTGTGTTCGATTATTTGTGCGAGTGCCTCGCAGGTCACCTGCCGTACGTCTTGTGACTGTGCGCGATAGTTGGCGCTTGAGCACGCTAGTTGGCGGCTGCGCGCGATAGCTGGCTGGAAGGATGGTCTGCGGCGTGCAGCGCCCTGACTACCCGGTGGCTCTCCTTGGTCCGGATCGCTCATGATCCAATCTCTGGTGGATTCGGCGGGGGTGCGGCGTGGGGGACTGGCGGACCGATCCGACGTTCGCGATGTGCAGGGCTCTGGTGGACGGGGCGGATCTGGCGTCGTTCGCGGGAGGCCCATTCGACATCCGGGCTGTGACGGCGACCATCCGGCCCGAGACCATCGACGGAGCCGTCCTCGACGGCCTTCCCTGGGGGAACTTCCCTCACGGGGAGGATGCCCGGGAGGCCGTTCGCCTGCTGCGGACCAAAGACGGATCGGCACGTAGCGCGACGGGTGTACTGATCGGCATGTGCGCCGACGACAGCCGGGCCGCCGCTGCTCTCGCCGTCCCGTTCCTGATCCGGATCGCCACGGACGCGCACCATCCACACCGCACCGCCGCCCTCGGGGGTCTCGCCGCCCCGGCCCGCGCCCGTTACTTCGGTGTCGCCTCCCGCGCCGAACTCCTCCTCCACCGCCCCGGCCCCCGGCACGACGACTACGACGACTACGGCGTTGAGGTGACCGGCTACCTGGCAGGTTGGTCGGTGGCCGCTGCCCGAGCCGCGATCACCGCCGGAACCCCCTTGCTCCTGCCTCTCCTCGATGACTTTGACCCTGCCGTGCGCATCGACGCCTCCTACGCTCTCGCCACCGCAGCCGACCCCGGCCATGCGGTCCGAGCCGCGTTCGCTACCCGGTTCGCCAAGGAGCAGGACCCCATGGTCCTGGCCGCCATGATTCTCGCGACCGCAGAAGCCACACGTGCCCACCCGCACCCACCGGCCACCGCGTGGATCCGCGAGGTGTGGCAGGACCGGGCACAGGCCCCCGAAGTCCGTCTTGCCGCCGCGATCGGCTGGCTCTGCCTGACCGACGAACCCGCCCCCGACGCCCTGCACACCGCCATCGACGTCCTGGCCACCGAAGAACGCGCCCGCGCCATGGAGGCCTGCCCTGGATGGCCGCCGTCGGCGGCAACGAGCCGCCTGCGCCCGCGTGGGGTGGCATGTGTGCTGAGGGCGTCGTATCAGCCGTGATGGTGGAACTTCACCGTGTGTGGGAGGCGTTAGCAGGGTGGTGCACGAGGAAACGTGTCCAACGACGACGTGGCAGAAGCTGAGGTGGCACGAGTGGCGATGTGGGATCGGATCAAGGACCAGGCGACCAGAGGTCTGCAGCAGGCCCAAGGGGTGCGCGGCGGCTCCGGCGGCCATGGGCCGTCCGGCGCACGGTCCGGAGGCGGTTCCAGGGCCGAGCTCGTGTCCGCGCTGAAGTCGCAGCTCACGTCGCTGAAGACGGAGCTGAAGAGCGGCGCTTTCCGGGACGCCAGCATGGCCATGTGCGCGTTGGTGGCCGCCGCTGACGGACGGGTCGATCCGGCCGAGCGCCAGCACGTCGAGTCGCTCATCCTCACCAACGACGTCCTTCAGAACTTCCCCGCTGACCAGCTCCGCCAGCGTTTCAACAAGCACCTCGACCAGCTTTCGGCCGGCTTCGTCATGGGCAAGGCGGCGGTGCTTCAGGAGGTCGTCAAGGTGGCGAAGAAGCCCACCGAGGCACGGGCTGTCATCCAGATCGGCATCGTGGTCGCGGGTGCGGACGGGTTCATCGAGCCTGCCGAGGAGCAGATCATCCGCGAGGCGTGCGCTGCGCTTGGCCTGCCGACGGCGGAGTTCGGCATCTGACCCGCTGACCGCGGCGAAGAGCCGCGCGGCCGCCTACCTCCCGCTGCCCCGTCAGCCCCCCGTCCCCGCCCGCCTTTCCGCGGCCGTTGGATCCCGGGTAGCCGACAGTTGCTGAAGCCTTCCGTGGAGCCGTCGCTGCCGACTCCGGCCAGGGCCTGGAAGGCGGAGAACCGCGCCGTCGTCGCCTTGTGCTGGTGTGGCAGTCAGCTCCTGGTTGTACGTATCGGCGTCGTGCGGTCGGTGCTCCGTGGTGTCTCCCGAGTCTGCCCGAGTGCGTGGCCTGTCCGGATGCGTACGGGCGATGGCGCCCGCGTGACGGTGGCCGGGCTGATGCGTGCGGCGTTCCAGCCGCACCAGAGCGGGAAGGCCGGCGGCCCGCTCGCCGACGCCGCAGCCGAAGGCGGTGAGCCGGAGGTCGCTTCCTCTGCCAGTCACCGCACCGTCGACTTCCATGATCCGATCGAGGAAGGTCGAGATCATCCAATGCGCCGACCGCTGCTGCGGCACGTCGAACGCGCCAAGCGCCGACAGTCCACTACGACGACGTAGCGGCGGCACGGCGGCCTGTACTACTGCCCGCCTGCGAGGATAAGAAACCCGTAAATGTCGCGTGCATGATCGAGAAGGGTCGGGGCAACCGCTGTTTCGGAGGTTGATAACTATGGTTCCCCTGCTTCTCGTTCTTCTGCTCGTTCTGATCCTTTTCGGCGCCGGCTTCGCGGTGGAGATTCTTTGGTGGGTCGCGATCGCGGTGCTGGTGCTGTGGCTGATCGGGTTCGTCGCCCGCCCGAAGGGCGGCAGCGGACGCTGGTACCGCTGGTAGCGGCACACGAAAAGTGACACGACATAGCGCTGCGGCGGTGCACAGTCCCCTGGGGGCTGTGCACCGCCGCAGACGTGTGCGGAGTCAGCCCGACGCGATGAGTTGACGCACATGAGGTGAAGGCGCACGCCCGGGGGTATGCGGCACATAACCGGGCCGGTCGTCGTGACGCAGCAGGGGACCTGCTCACCTCCAAGGATCGACGACCGTCCCGGCCTGATGACCAGGTCAACTCCTGCCCGTGCCGGCCCACCGGGAGATGCAAGCGTCGGTCCAGTTCCCGCGCGTCCTGCGGCTCGGTCCCGAGGCTTCGTGGCGACGGAGACGATGCGGATCACGCCGGCGATCATTCGGGCGGTCATGTGTTGCGCCGCGGCCTCGTCGGCCGGGGTGGAGTCTGGGTCTGCCGCGGATTCCTCTGCGTCGTCGATGTCGTAGACCGGGATGGCCGCGGCGAGCGGGCGGATCCGGAGCATCTTGTGCAGACCGGGGACGAGGACGCCGGTCACGGCGACGGCGGTGGCCGCGGTCTCGTTCGGCAGCCAGACGCCCGCGGCGCGTACGAGGCTGAGGAGGAAGTACGCCCAGGGCGGCATGATGCCGAGCAGGGCACGGGTGCGCTCGGCCTCCGTCAGTTCCGTCAAGGTGTCCCGGTCCGGGAGGCCGCCGCCGTAACCAGGCAGCACCATTGCCCCACACTGCTGACCAATGTGACGCTCGCAGTCTGGAGGAGGCGTTAGCGGGTAAGCGTCGAGCCGGGGGGCGCTGCTTGGCCGACTACCCAGGAGCAGCCCCTCACCGCTACCGCATCGTGAGGTGAGTGTGATGGTTCGAGCGGATATGGCCTACAAGGGAATACCCTCAGCAACGCCTCTGTGGCTCCTGATCGCCATTGTCGTGATCATCTCCATATACGCCATCGCCGTTAGGGTGCGGCGCAACAGGCAATGACAGATCGGCAGACGGCCCCGCAGGGAGACGACGGTCGGCGGTCGGGCACGGACATGGCGGATCCGCAGCCAACGATCACGCGAGCTCCGGATCTGCCCGCGAAATGGGCCGTTCCGGCCACGACTCCGCCAACTACGCGGCCAGAAGCGCCAACTGCGTTGGCCTGAAACGCGGTGACCAGGCAGAAGACTATCGCCCCGCCGCCAACTAACGTGACCAGTCATACAAACCGGGCGGTCAAGGGGGTCTGACGGACCCCCTTGACCGGCGCCCCACTCGACCCTCCTGTGACAGAGGCCTGGCTGGCTGGCTATTGCGGGGGTTTTCCATGGTTTCGCCGTGCGCGTCCCCGTCTGCTGGGACCATCGGTTGGGTAAGTGTGCGCGTTGAACCGTGGTGAGAGATCGCCCGTGCCGGCACCGCAGGAGCAGACGATGGAAGCAACGACACGATGCCGCCCTTCGGCGGATCTGTTCCCCCGGCGCTGAGAGTCCGCACTCCACCAGTGCCGATGCCGACGACCGCGAGAGCGGGGGGCTCGTCAAGGTGGGCGAGTGCCGTACGACGGCACGGGCCGCACCTCGCCCACCACGGGCGACAGCGACGAGCCGCCGTACGAGTCGGGGGTGGCGGCGCTCCGGGCGGGCTGGCGGCTGATTCAGGCTGCTCAGCTGATCCCGCCGTACCCGGGTCATGAGTACAACCTCTCCTTCCTCAAGCACGAGTTCTTCTTCGAGCGTATCGTCGACGCGCGAGCGGAGCCGCGGGAGGCGTGCTCCCGGTAGGCGAGGCACTCCGTCCTTGTGAGGCGGCGGCACCGAGGAGGGGCAGGGCAGGGTCAGGCTCCGGCCTTGCGCTTGTTGTAGACGTCGAAGCCGACGGCCGCCAGCAGTACCAGGCCCTTGATCACCTGCTGGTAGTCGGTACCCACGCCGACCAGCGACATGCCGTTGTTCAGTACGCCCAGCACCAGACCGCCCGTGAGCGCGCCGATGACCGTTCCCACACCGCCGCTCGCGGAGGCGCCGCCGATGAAGGCGGCGGCGATCGCCTCCAGCTCGAAGTTGATGCCGGCCTGCGGGGTACCGGCGTTGAGTCGCGCGGCGAAGACCATCCCGGCCAGGGCCGCGAGGACGCCCATGTTCACGAAGGCCAGGAAGACGACCCGCTTGCTCTTCACCCCGGACAGCCTCGCCGCCGCCTCGTTTCCGCCGATGGCGTAGGTGTGCCGGCCGAGGATCGAGTTGCGCATCACGTATCCGAAGCCGACCAGCAGGACGCCGAGGATCAGCAGAACGATCGGCACCCCGTGGTAGCTGGCCAGCAGCAGCGTGAAGGCCACCACGGCCGCGGTGATCGCGCCGAGCTTCACCAGGAAGAGCCCGGCCGGGAGGGGTTCCAGCCCGTACGAGGCGGCCCGCCGCCGTCCGCGCACCTCCTGCAGGATCGTGACGGCCAGCACCACGAAGCCCAGCAGCAGGGTGAGGTTGTGGTAATTGGTGTGGGGGCCGACCGCGGGGAGGAAGCCGCTGCTGATGTTCTGGAAGCCCTTGGGGAACGGCGCCACCGACTGGCCCTGCAGGAGGATCTGGGTCCCACCGCGGAACAGCAGCATGCCGGCCAGCGTGACGATGAACGAGGGGATCCCGAGATAGGCGATCCAGAAGCCCTGCCAGGCTCCGGCGAGAGCCCCGATCAGCAGCGCGGCCACCAGCGCCACGGGCCACGGCGCGTGGTGTTTGACCATCATCACCGCGGCGGCCGCCCCGACGAAGGCGGCGAGCGACCCGACCGACAGGTCGATGTGCCCGGCGATGATGACGATCATCATGCCGATGGCCAGGATGAGGATGTAGCCGTTCTGCTGGATCAGGTTGGTGATGTTGAGCGGCTGGAGCAGGATGCCGTCCGTCCAGAACTGGAACAGCAGCACGATCAGCGCCAGCGCGAGCAGCATCCCGTACTGGCGCAGGTTGCCGCGCAGCACTCGGGCCAGTACGGCACCGGCTGACGGTCGTTGGCCGCTGTGCGGTGTGCGGGGCGTGGTGTCTGGGGTGGTCTTGGTCTGGGCCATGCCTCACACCTGCTTGTCGGGGTATGCCGCGCTCATGGTCATGAGCCGCATGAGGGATTCCTGGGTGGCTTCCGCGCGGTTGACCTCACCGGTGATCCGGCCTTCGGCCATGGTGTAGATCCGGTCGCACAGGCCCAGGAGTTCGGGGAGTTCGGAGGAGATGACGAGTACCGCCTTGCCCTGGGCGGCGAGTTCGGCGATGACGGTGTAGATCTCCGCCTTTGCGCCGATGTCGATGCCCCGGGTGGGTTCGTCGAGTATCAGCACGTCCGGCTCGGCGAAGATCCACTTGCTGAGGACGACCTTCTGCTGGTTGCCGCCGCTGAGTTTGCCGGTCTCCGCGAACACCGAGGGGGCCTTGATGTTCATGGTCCGCCGGAACGATTCGGCGATCCGCGCCTCCTCGTGCCTGTCGACCCAGCCCCGCCGGGCGACCTTGCCGAGGGCGCTCAGCGAGATGTTCCGGCTGATGTCGTCGTTGAGGTTGAGGCCGAGCTGCTTGCGGTCCTCGGTCACGTACGCAATGCCGTGCCCGATCGCCTCCGGCACCGTCCGGGTACGGATCTCCCGGCCGTCCAGCCGCACCCGGCCGCCGGTCCACCGCCCGTACGAGCGGCCGAAGACGCTCATGGCCAGTTCGGTGCGGCCGGCGCCCATGAGGCCGGCGATGCCGACGATCTCGCCTCGACGGACGTTGAGCGAGACGCCGTCGACCACCTTGCGCCGGTGGTCGATCGGGTGCTGGACGCTCCAGTCCTCGATCTCGAAGGCGACCTCGCCGATCTCCGCCCCTGGTGCCGAGTAGGGCTGCCGGTCGGGGTAGCGGTGTTCCAGGTCACGGCCGACCATGCCGCGGATGATCCGCTCCTCGGAGATGCCCTCGGGGCCGATCGCGATGGTCTCGATCGTCCGCCCGTCGCGCAGGATGGTGACGGCATCGGCGACCCGGGCGATCTCGTTCAGCTTGTGTGAGATGAGGATGCAGGAGATGCCCTGGGCCTTGAGCTCGAGGATCAGGTCGAGCAGCTTGCGGCTGTCCTCGTCGTTCAGGGCGGCTGTCGGCTCGTCCAGGATGAGCAGCTTGACCTTCTTGGCGAGCGCCTTGGCGATCTCGACCAACTGCTGTTTGCCCACGCCGAGATCGGCGATCCTGGTGTGCGGGCTCTCGTCGAGTCCGACCTGTCGGATCAGTGCGGCGGCGTGGGTCAGCGTCTTGGACCAGCTGATGACGCCCCGGGTGGCGTGCTCGTTGCCGAGGAAGATGTTCTCGGCGATGGACAGGTAGGGCACCAGCGCGAGTTCCTGGTGGATGATCACGATGCCGCGCTGCTCGCTGGCCCGGATGTCCCGGAACCGGCAGGGCTCGCCCTCGAAGTAGATCTCGCCCTGGTAGCCGCCGTGGGGGTGGACCCCGCTGAGTACCTTCATCAGCGTGGACTTGCCGGCGCCGTTCTCACCGCAGACGGCGTGCACCTCACCCGAGGCGACGGTGAGGTTGACCTCGGAGAGGGCCTTGACGCCGGGAAACGTCTTGCTGATCGACCGCATCTCGAGAACGGGTCGGGCCATGGTTGTGCATCCGTATCGTCGGGGCGGTGCGGCATCGGCCGGTCTCCCGGGCGTCGCACCGCCGTGTCGTCGTCGCCGACCCGTCGGCCGGGCTCCGTGGGCTACTTCAGCTGGTCCGCGGTGTACTGGCCGCTGTCCACCAGGACCTTCTGGTAGTTCTCCTTGTCGACGCTGACTGGCTGGAGCAGCTGCGCCGGTACGGTCTTGACGCCGTTGTTGTACTGGGTGGTGTCGTTGACCTCGGGCTTGCCGCCCGTCAGTAGCGCGTCGCCCATCTGGACCGCTGCCTTGGCCAGTTGGCGGGTGTCCTTGTAAACGGTCTGGGTCTGCTCGCCCGCGGTGATCGACTTCACCGAGGCCAGCTCGCCGTCCTGGCCCGTGACGACGGGAATGGGCTGGCCGGCGCCGTAGCCGACGCCCTTGAGTGAGGAGATGATGCCGATCGAGATGCCGTCGTACGGCGAGAGCACGGCGTCGACGCGTGCGGAGGTGTACGACTTGCTCAGCAGGTTGTCCATGCGGGACTGGGCGAGGCCGCCGTCCCAGCGCAGTATGGCGATCTGATTGAAGGAGGTCTGGCCGCTCTGCACGACCAGCTTCTTGTCGTCGATGTACGGCTTCAGGACGCTCATCGCACCGTTGAAGAAGAAGGTGGCGTTGTTGTCGTCCGGTGAGCCGGCGAACAGCTCGATGTTGAACGGGCCCTTGCCGTCCTTGAGGCCGAGCTTGTCGACGATGTAACTGCCCTGGAGGACGCCGACCTTGTGGTTGTCGAAGGTCGCGTAGTAGTCGACGTTCTCGGTGCCGCGGATCAGCCGGTCGTAGGAGATGACGGGGACGTGGGCGTCGGCGGCCTTCTGCAGCACGTTGGTGAGCGAGGAACCGTCGATGGCGGCGATCACCAGCAGCTTGGCGCCCTTTGTGATCATGTTCTCCACCTGGGAGACCTGGTTCTCCACGACGTTGTCACCGTACTGGAGATCGGTCTTGTAACCCTTGGCCTGGAACTCCTTGACCATGTTGTTGCCGTCATTGATCCAGCGCTCCGACGACTTGGTCGGCATCGCGATGCCGACGAGGCCGCCTTTGGCCTCCCCGCCACCCCCGCCCTCGCCTGCTCCGTTGGCGCTCTGGCCGCAGGCTGCCAGCGACAGCGTCAGGCCCAGGGTGACAAGGCCGGCTGAAAGCTTCCGCACAGTTCCTCCAGTGATGTTCCGCGACCGGCACGGTGCGACCCGGTTGGGAGAAGCCGGAAGCGGTCGAGCGGGGCCGACCCGGAGTCGTTTCCTCGCACTGTGTGAAGTCCGGGTTCGCGGCGGCTCCGGCCTGGCGATACCTGAGTGTTAACGCTCACAAGTGGTCCGTCAAGGGTCTGTTCGGATCGCTGTCGGGGCATACGTCCGGCGTGCGGGAGCGGATGTGCGCGGAAATTCCGGGAGCTGGACCACCGGCCCGACCCCGCTGCCCGTGTTCTGGTCACCCGCAGCTCGCACACCCTCGGCGTGGTCGGCTTCGACTCGACCCCGCCGTTCGACCAGGGCCTGGAAGACGTCGACGTGATCGCGTACCGGATCTCCGCCGTCAGTGCGGCGGCCCGGCGCGCCAGTTCTGTGCCCCACGCGGCCGTCGGTTCCAGCAGCCGGCCGAGGGTCCCATGGCGTCGCGACTCGGTCGCTTGTAAGACGACGTCGGCTGCGGGAACAGTGTGACGCCGAGCTGGCGGAGGGAATCGTGCCCGAGCTGTCCCGCCGCGTCATGAACGACGAGACAGAACTGCCCGGTCTCCTCCTCCACCACGGCCAGCCCGTCGCATACCTCACAGGCCGGGCCGCCCACCAGGCGCCCACCACCTACCGGGGCGAGGACGAGACCGACGCCCGCGACGCCTTCGTCATCGCGGACCCGGCCCGCGTCCGCCGCGGCGTGAGCATGTTCCGGCCCGGCGACGACATTGCCCTCGACCTGCGGGTTCTCACTGCACGGCGTCTGGGCGTGGTCCACGACCGGAGCCGCCGGATCAACCGCCTGCGGGGCCCAGCTCCTGGAGTTCTTCCCTGTACTGGAACGGGCCCTGGACCTGACGAAGGAGGGCCCCGCCATCTTGCTGACCGCCTACCGGACCCCGGCCACGATCCGCCGCATGGGTGTCCGGCGGCTGGAGGGCATGGCTCCGTAACCGTAAGGTCGGCGGGGCGGCCGCGCTCGCAGCCCGGGCCGTGGAAGCTGCCCAGAACCAGATGACCGCCCCGCGAGGCGAAGAGCTGGGCACCGAGCTCGTCGCCCGCTCGGTAGCCGCCCACAGCGACGAAGCGGCCGAACTCGACGGCCGAATCGAGACCCGGTTCCGCCGGCACCAGGACGCCGAGGTCATCCTCGCGATGCCCGGCATGGAACGCACTCTTGGAGCGGAGTTCGTCGCCGCGACCGGCGGTGAACTCACCGCCTTTGCCGGCCCCGACCGCCTGCCCGCGTTTGCCCGCCTGGCACCCGTCCCCTGGGACTCCGGGACGGCCAGCGGGAACCTGCGCGGACGCCGCCGCTACCACCGCGGCCTCCAGCGGGACCTCTACCTCTCCGCGCAGGTCAGCGTATTCTTCTGCCCGGTCTCCAAGGCGTAATGAGACCGGAAGGGGAAGGAAGGCAAAGGGTACAGCGAGCAGTTCTCACCCTCGCTCGGCGCCGCCGCAATGTCCTCTGGGTCATGATCCGCGACCACGCGCCCTTCCAGGCCGCCCCAGTCCGCGGCCAGAGCCGTTTGGCTTCAGGTGGGCAGTGCGGTCCCGGTACGGGTCGAGGTCGTTTGCTGGGCCTCGACTTCATCAGCTCCCCTTGCAGTTGACCGTCCTGATGTTGTTTCAGTGATCCGACGGATTCTTGCAGAAAATCTTGACAGTCACTCAGGCCCCTGGTCTCCTGCCTCCAACGCTCATGTGCGAGCTGCAAATTGTTAGCGCTAACAATCCTCCGTCGTCCCCCACCACCCTCAGGGGCCACACCTTGTCGCCGCTGCGCCGCGCCGTGCGGCCGGATCCGCAGGTGCCGAGGGCAGGTCGCCCCTGCCCAAACCGTGTGACAGCTCATCCGGTCACAAAGGAGATCTCACATGCGCAGACAAAGTTCCAGCCGCAGCCGCCTGTCCGCGGTGCTCGCCGCCGCGGTCGCGGCCCTGGCCACGTTGGCGGCGCTGCTCGTCGCCGGCCCGGCTCAGGCGGCCACCACCAGCGACTTGCGCGGTGTTGCTTCCGGCCGCTGTCTCGATGTGGCGGGCTTCAGCCAGTCCGACGGCGCAAACGTGCACATCTGGGACTGCCACGGTGGAATCAACCAGCAGTGGACGTTGACGGACAGCAGCCAGCTGACCGTGTACGGCAACAAGTGCCTGGATGTCCGGGGCGGCGCCACCACGTCCGGGACCCCGGTGCAGATCTGGACGTGCAACGGTAGTGAGAACCAGCAGTGGCGGGTGAACTCCGACGGCACGATCGTCGGCGTGCGGTCCGGGCTGTGTCTGGAGGTCTCGGGCTGGGGCACGGCCAACGGCACGGGGGTGCAGACCTGGTCGTGCCACGGTGGCAGCAACCAGAAGTGGACCGGCCTGTCCGGGGTGAGCAACGCGTGTGCTCTTCCGTCGGCCTACCGGTGGACCTCGACGGGTCCGCTGGCGCAACCGGCGAACGGGCAGCTGGCCCTGAAGGACTTCTCCACCACCACGTACAACGGTAAGCGCCTGGTCTACGCGACCACCTCCAACGGAACGGCGTGGGGCTCGGCGGCGTTCAGCCCCTTCACGAACTGGTCGGACATGGGGGCGGCCACCCAGACCAGGATGAACGAACCCGCGGTGGCGCCCGAACTGTTCTACTTCGCGCCCAAGGACGTCTGGGTGATGGTGTCCCAGTGGAGTCAGTGGCCGCTCTACTACCGCACCTCCAGCGACCCCACCAACCCCAACGGCTGGTCCGCCGCGCAGCCGCTGTTCACCGGCAGCCTCCCCGTGGGACCCGGGGACCGGAGGGACGCCCCGATCGACCCGACCATGATCGCCGATGACCAGAACATGTACCTGTTCTTCGCCGCCGACAACGGCAAGATCTACCGGGCGAGCATGCCGATCGGGAACTTCCCGGGCAACTTCGGCTCCTCGTACACGACGGTCATGAGCGACGCGACGGACCTTCTGTTCGAGGCGCCGGAGGTCTACAAGGTCCAGGGCCGGAACCAGTACCTCATGATCGTTGAGGCGCAGGGTTCGAACCGCTACTTCCGCTCGTTCACCGCCTCCAGCCTGAACGGTCCGTGGACCGTCCAGGCCGGCAGCGAGAGCAGCCCCTTCGCGGGTCAGGCCAACAGCGGTTCCACCTGGGCCAAGGGCGTCAGCCACGGTGACCTGGTCCGCAACAACCCCGACCAGACCATGACCATCGATCCCTGCAACCTGCAGTTCCTCTATCAGGGCCTCCCCACCACCACACCGGAGAACACCGACTACCTGAAGCTGCCGTACCGGCCGGGTCTGCTCACCCTGCAGCGCTGATCCGTCTGAACCACGGCGCTCGCGATGTGGTGCGTTCCGCCGACGTGCAGCCGAGCGGTTCATGGCGTGGGCAGCTCCACCTGCTGACCCACGCTCACCGCACCGAGGAACCCCAGCCGGGCATCGGCTGGGGTTCCTCATCCTGTACCGGCGGTCAAGGCGTAGCGGAGCCGGGCCGTGGAACGCCACGGCCCGGCTCCGGGGCGCTGCGGCTCAGCGGGCGCCGAGGAGGTGTTCGAGGGCGAGCTGGTCCAGCTGCTCGAAGGCCATGCCGCGGCGGGCGGCGGCGTCGACGTCGAACTCGTCGAAGGCGGACGGGTCGGCCAGCAGCCCGGCCAGGCCGTCCGCGGCGGTCGGGAGGGCCAGTTCGGGCAGCCGGGAGGCGGCGAGCGCGGCCCGGACCTCCGGATCGGACCGGAAGGCGTGGGCACGCTCCGCCAGGATCAGGTAGTTGCGCATGCAGCCGGCCGCCGAAGCCCAGACGCCGGCGGAGTCCTCGGTGCGCGGCGGCTTGAAGTCGAAGTGACGGGGGCCGTCGTAGCCGGCCGACTCCAGCAGGTCGACCAGCCAGAAGGCCTGGCGCAGGTCGCCCGCACCGAAGCGCAGGTCCTGGTCGTACTTGATGCCCGTCTGGCCGTTGAGGTCGATGTGGAACAGCTTGTCGTGCCACAGGGCCTGGGCGATGCCGTGCGGGAAGTTCAGCCCGGCCATCTGCTCGTGGCCGACCTCCGGGTTGAGGCCGACCCGCTCGGGCCGCTCCAGCTCGTTGATGAACGCCAGGGCGTGGCCGATGGTGGGCAGCAGGATGTCGCCGCGCGGCTCGTTGGGCTTGGGTTCGATCGCGAAGCGCAGGTCGTATCCCTGGTACTCGACGTACTCGCCCAGCAGGTCGAAGGCCTCCTTCAGTCGGTCGAGGGCGGAGCGCACGTCCTTGGCCGCGCCCGACTCCGCGCCTTCGCGGCCGCCCCAGGCGACGTAGACCGAGGCGCCGAGTTCCACGGCCAGGTCGATGTTGCGGATCGTCTTGCGGAGCGCGTACCGGCGCACGTCCCGGTCGTTCGCGGTGAAGGCGCCGTCCTTGAACACCGGGTGGGTGAAGAGGTTGGTGGTGGCCATCGGGACCTTCAGCCCGGCCGTGTCGAGTGCGGTGCGGAAGCGCTTGACCGCCTGCTCGCGGGCGGCCTCGCCGGCGCCGAAGGGGATCAGGTCGTCGTCGTGGAACGTGACGCCGTAGGCGCCGAGGCCGGCTAGCCGCTCCACGCTCTCGACGGGGTCGAGGGCGGGTCGGGTGGCATCGCCGAATGGGTCCCGGCCCTGCCAGCCGACGGTCCACAGGCCGAAGGTGAACCTGTGCGCGGGGGTGGGGACAAGCGGGTCGCTGGTCAAGAGGCGCTCCGGATCTGGGGCCGAGGGCTATTTGTAATGGCGAAGAACAAATTAGTATGCGGACATGCCAGAAGGAACCCCACCGGAGGAACGCATGTCTGCTCAGCGTGTCGTGATCGGTGTCGACAGCTCGACCCAGGCCACCAAGGCCCTCGCCGTCGACCTGGACACCGGCGCCGTCCTGGGCGAGGGCCGCGCCGCTCACGCCGTCAGCGCGGGCGCCGAACGCGAGAGCGACCCCGAACAGTGGTGGCGGGCGCTCGGCGAGGCCATGGCGGGCACCGGCTGGGCGGATCGCGCCGCCGCCTGCTCGATCGCCGGCCAGCAGCACGGCCTGGTCACCCTCGACGCGGCCGGACCGCCGGTGCGCCCGGCGCTGCTCTGGAACGACGTCCGCTCCGCCCCGCAGGCCGCCGAACTCGCAGCCGCGTTCGGTGCGGCAGAGCTCGCCCGCCGCACCGGAAGCGTCCCCACGGCCGCCTTCACGGCCGCCAAGTGGGCCTGGCTGCACACGAACGAGCGCGCCGCCGCCGACCGCGTCGCGGCCGTCCGGCTTCCCCACGACTTCCTGACGGAGCGCCTGACCGGTGAGGCGGTGACGGACCGCGGTGACGCGTCGGGAACCGGCTGGTGGGGCCCGGACGGTTACGACCAGGACGTCCTCGGCTGGATCGGCCTCGACCCCGGGCTGCTGCCGCAGGTCCTCCCGCCGGGAGCCCGGGCGGGTGTCGTCCGAGCCGGGATGCCGCTGCGCAGGGGCGCACTGGTGGCGACCGGGACCGGTGACAACATGGCCGCCGCCCTCGGGCTGGGCCTGACCCCTGGACGTCCGGTGCTGAGCCTCGGTACCTCCGGCACCGTCTACGCCGTCGGCCGGACCAGGCCCGCCGACCCGGGCGGAACCGTCGCCGGCTTCGCCGATGCCCTCGGCGGCTGGCTGCCGCTCGCCTGCACGCTCAACTGCACCCTCGCCGTCGATCGCTTCGCCGCCCTCGTCGGCCGCGACCGGGAGGACGTCGAGGGAGGCGGCACGGCGGTGGTGCTTCCCTACCTGGACGGCGAGCGCACCCCCGACCTCCCGGGTGCTTCCGGCCTGGTCCACGGCCTGCGCCACGACACGACGCCGGGCCAGCTGCTCCAGGCCGCCTACGACGGCGCCGCCCACGCCCTGCTCGCGGCCCTGAACGACGTGCTGCGCGCCGGAGGCGAGAGCCCCGCCCCCGGCGAACCACTCCTGCTGATCGGCGGCGGAGCCCGCGGCAGGGCCTGGCAGAGGACCGTCCTGCGACTGTCCGGGCGAGCGGTCCAGGTGCCCGAGGCCCGGGAACTGGTCGCGCTCGGGGCCGCCGCCCAGGCCGCCGCACTGCTCACCGGTGAGCCTGCCGATGCCGTCGCCCGGCGCTGGCGGACCGCCGAGGGCCGGGTACTGGAGCCCGTACCCCGTGACGACGACACGCTCGAACGGATCACCAGTACGCTGCGGCGGGCGGGGGCCTTGCAGGAGGTCATGCCGGGAGAGCGATAGGAGGGTCGGGCCGATGACGGGGACCGGCAGGGGGAGCGGGGGCGCGGAGGCCGCGCCCGCCTCGCAGCAGGGGATGCGCCGGCGGAACCTCGCGGTGGTGATCGGCGTGGTCGCCGCGCACGGCCCCCTCTCCCGGGCGGACGTGGCCGGGCACACGGGCCTGACCAGGCCGGCCGTCTCCTCCATGGCCGACGAGCTCATCGGTCGAGGAGCGCTGACCGAGACGGAGACCGCGCCCAGCGGACGGGTCGGCCGCCCGGGACGGGCGCTGGCCCTGAACGATCGGGGTCCCGCGGGCCTCGGCCTGGAGATCGGCGTCACCCGTCTCGCCGCGTGCGTCGTGGACCTGCGCGGTGAACCCCGGGTCTGGCGTCGCGTGGAGCGGGCCAACGCGGGCCGGCCGGCCGGAGAGGTGCTGGCGGAGGCCGCCGCGCTGGGCGCCGAGGCGGAGTCCGAGGCCGCGGCCCTCGGCCTGCGCGTCGAGGGCCGCGTCCTGGCCGTGCCGGGGGTGGTGCCGAACGAGCCGGGCGGACTGGTCGCGAACGCTCCCAACCTCGGCTGGCAAGCCGTCCGCCCCGCCGACCACTGGCCCGACCCCGACACCGCGCCCGAGCCGGAGAACGAAGCCAACCTCGGGGCGCTGGCCGAGCAGTGGTACCAGGGAAACCCCGCCGGGACCTTCGTACACGTCTCCGCCGAGGCCGGAATCGGTGCCGCACTGGTCATCGGCGGGCAGCTGTTCCGGGGCGCCCGCGGCTTCGCGGGCGAACTCGGCCACCTGCCCGTCCACCCGGAGGGCGCCCGTTGCGCCTGCGGGGCGCGCGGTTGCCTGGAGCAGTACGCGGGCGAAGCGGCCGTGCTGCGCGAGGCCGGGCTGGGGCGCGTCGGCGACCCGGTGGCCCTGCTGGCCGAGCGGGCGGGAGCCGGGGACGCGGCGGCCCTGCGCGCCCTGGACCGCGCAGGACGGGCCCTGGGCCTCGCCCTCACCTCGGCGGTGAACCTGATCGACCCGGACGGCCTCGTTCTGGGCGGCGCCTACGCCGAACTCGCCGACTGGCTCCTCCCGTCCATACGCGCCGAACTGGCCGCCCGGATCACCGTCCGGCCCTGGACCCCGGAGGCGGTACGACCCTCCGCCCTGGGGCGCCGCGGACCGGTGCTGGGCGCGGCCTGGTCGACCGTCCGAGAGATCATCGCCGATCCCACTCGCCTGCCGGCCCGGTAGTGCTGTGACCGCGTGGGTTCGCCGGCCCGGTGGCCGCCGTTCCCCGGTGCACCGGGGCGGTCAGTCGTCTATCGCGCTCGCAGCGAGTCGCCGCTCGGACAGGCGGCCGGCCACTGTTCCACGGCCGTGATGTGGACGGTCGCGGCCGGTGCCAGGATGCGCGGACCGTGCCGGGCTTCAACTGGTTCACAGTCCCAGTGCCAGCCGGTAGTAAGCCTGGTTCCAGCGGAGATCGCGCCGGAACTGCTTCGGGGTGGTGGCCTCGTCGATGAGGGCGAGCTCCAGGCGGAGCATTTCCGCCAGGTCGTCGAGGTGGTCGGAGGTCAGGGCGGTGCTGAGGACGGTGTGGTGCGGTCCTCCGGCCGTCAGCCAGGATTCGGTGGAGGTCCGCAGGTCGGGGCGGGGCCGCCAGACCGCGCGGGCGACGGGCAGTGCGGGCAGCGGGTGAGGGGGTGCCACCACGTCGATGTCATTGGCGATCAGGCGGAAGCGGTCGCCGAGGTCGGCGAGCCCGACCACCACGGCCGGGCCGGGTGCCGCGTCGAACACCAGCCGCACCGGGTCCTCCCGCCCGCCGATGCCGAGGGGGTGGATCTCGCAGCTGGGCCTGGAGGCGGCGATGGTGGGGCAGACTTCCAGCATGTGCGCGCCGAGGATGAGCTCGTTGCCGGGTGTCAGGTCGTAGGTGTAGTCCTCCATGAAGGAGGTGCCGCCCGGGAGGTCGGCGGCAGCCACCTTGAGGGCGCGCAGCAGGACGGCGGTCTTCCAGTCGCCCTCTCCTCCGAAGCCGTACCCCTGGGCCATGAGCCGCTGGACCGCGAGGCCGGGCAGCTGGCGCAGTCCGCCCAGGTCCTCGAAGTTGGTGGTGAAGGCCCCGAAGCCGCCCGTTTGGAGGAAGGTGCGCAGGCCGGCTTCGATGCGGGCCGCGTAACGCAGCGCGTCGTGCCGTTCGCCGCCCGGTCGCAGTTCCGGCGCCAGGTCGTACAGGTCGGCGTACTCCTCGACGAGCAAAGCCACGTCGGTCTCGTCCGCGCTGTCGACGACCTTCACCAGGTCGTTGACGCCGTAGGTGTTGACGGAGACGCCCAAGCGCAGCTGGGCCTCGACCTTGTCGCCCTCGGTGACGGCCACGTCGCGCATGTTGTCGCCGAAGCGGGCGACCTTGAGGGTGGCCAGTTCGGATCGTGCGGCGGCCGCCCGCGCCCAGATCGCGACGCGTGCGCTCGTCTCGGGATCGGTGACGTGGCCGGCCACCGTTTTGCGGGGTACGCCCAGACGGGTCTGGATGTGCCCGAACTCGCGGTCTCCGTGGGCAGCTTGGTTGAGGTTCATGAAGTCCATGTCGATGGTGTCCCAGGGCAGGGCCACGTTCGACTGGGTGTGGAGGTGCAGCAACGGCTTGCGCAGCGCGTCCAGTCCGGCGATCCACATCTTGGCCGGCGAGAAGGTGTGCATCCAGGTCATCAGCCCGATGCACCGGTCGTCGGCGTTCGCGTCGAGGCACACCCGGCGGATGGCGTCGGCGTCGGTCAGTACCGGCTTCCACACCACGCGCGCGGGAATGCCGGAGGCGTCGGCCAGCGCGGCGGCGATCTGCAGCGACTGTTCGGCGACCTGCTTCAGCGTCTCCTCCCCGTACAGGCCTTGGCTGCCGGTGAGGAACCAGATTTCCTGGGCGGGGGATGTTCGGCTGGGCACATGGACTCCTGAAGGTGACGTCCCGCAACGGTGGTGAGGGCGGCGGGCGGGTGGGAATTGCGGGAACGGACAACGGGGCGGGGGTCAGCCCGCGGTGTGGGTCGTGTCGCGGATGTGTCTGAGGCGGTGCAGCAGGCCCCCCGTGGCGAAGTGGTCGTGCAGGAGCCGGTATTCGGCGAAGAGGGCGTCGTACGCCTCGGCCCGGGTGGCGTCGGGCAGGTAGACGGCCGGCAGCCGGCGGCCCATGGCGGCGGTGGCCGTCCGTACGTCGCCGTGCGCGCCGGCGGCTACGGCGGCGTGGATGGCCGACCCGAGGGCGGGGCCCTGGTTGGACGCGGCCAGGGATACGGGGCGGCGCAGCACGTCGGAATAGATCTGCATCAGCAGTTCGTTCTTGGCCAGTCCGCCGGCGACGATGAACTCGTGGACCGGTACGCCGCCTGCTTCCAGGGCCTCCACGATGACGCGGGTGCCGAACGCGGTGGCTTCGAGCAGTGCGCGGTAGACGTCCTCGGGGCGGGTCGCGAGGGTGAGACCCACGATGACTCCGGAGAGGTGGTGGTCGACGAGGACCGAACGGTTGCCGTTCAGCCAGTCGAGGGCGACCAGTCCGTGGCCGCCGACCGGCTGGCCGGCGGCCTTCCGGGTCAGCAGGGTGTGCAGGTCCTCGCCGCGGTCGGCGGCCTCGGCGAGGTAGTCCGGCGGGACGCCTTGGTCCAGTACCCAGGCGAAGATGTCGCCGACCGCGCTCTGGCCGGCCTCGTAGCCGTAGGTTCCCTCGACGATCCCGCCGGCCACGACACCGCAGATGCCGGGGACGTCGGCGAGGACGGGGGAGTTCACGACGTGGCAGGTGGAGGTCCCCATGATGGCGAGCAGTTGTCCGTCCTCGACTGCCTGGCCCGCCGACGCGGTGACATGGGCGTCGACGTTGCCCGCGGCCACGGCGATGCCGGGGCGCAGCCCTGTCCACGCTGCCGCCTCCGTACTGAGCGAGCCCACTCGTGATCCCAGAGCGGAGAGGGGGAATTCGAGGCGGGTGCGTGCGAAGTCGGCGAACCGGGGGTTTAGGGCGGCCAGGTACTCCTCGCTCGGGTAGGCGCCGTCCTGGTGGATGCCCTTGTATCCGGCGGTGCAGGCGTTGCGGGACTCGGTTCCGGTGAGCTGCCACACGATCCAGTCGGCGGCCTCGATCCACCGCGCGCAGCTGTCGTAGACGAGCGGGTCTTCTTCCAGGACCTGGAGCGCCTTCGCGAACTGCCACTCGGCGGAGATCCGACCGCCGTAGCGGGCGATCCACTTCTCCCCGCGGGCGTGGGCGAGTTCGTTGATGCGGTCGGCATGGGACTGGGCGGCGTGGTGCTTCCACAGCTTGGGCCACGCGTGGGGCCGTCCGGCGAGCTCGGTCTCGGAGAGGGGAGTCCCGTCGGCCAGCGTGGGCAGGACGGTGCAGGCGGTGAAGTCGGTGGCGATGCCGATCACCGCGGCGGGATCGATCCCGGCCGCCGCCAGGGCCTGCGGGACGGCGCGACGCAGTACGTCCCGCCAGTCCTGGGGGTGTTGCAGGGCCCAGTCCGGAGGCAGCGGCGCACCGCCTTGCGGCAGGTATCGGTCGATGACGCCGTGCCGGTAGGGGTGGACCGCCGCGGCCAGCTCCTGACCGTCGCGAACCCGTACCACCACGGCGCGGCCCGACAGGGTGCCGAAGTCGACACCGACCGTGTACTGCTCCGATTCCTCGGAAGGAGGGGCGGGCGCGAGGAGATGGGGTGACGTCAACAGAGTGCCTTTCGAAGGAGCCGTGGGCGGCACGCGGCGCGGCCCGGCAGCCGGAGATGCCGTCCCGACCATCCTGGCGGTCGGCGGAGGATCCGATGAGCTTGCAGTGTGAGCGCTAACAATGTCGAGAGGCAAGGGGTCTGCGTGGATCATGTGGGAGACCCTCATGGTGCGGCGGCCTTCGTATACGGGGCCGCGACTCGATATGCCTTTGATGCGAGGCGGTTTGAGGTCTCCGATTCGGGTAGGCGGGGTCGATGGTCGCGCGAACGGATGGAGTCCGCGTTGTTGTCGCACGTGACGCGGTAACGGACAGGTAACGCGGCGCAAAGGGGTTGAGAACCCGGCTTGTTAGCGCTCACAATGCGACGGCGCCCCCTCACGGGCATACCGCTCCTATCGCCCCGCCCCCGCCCCCGACCCCGACCCCCGCCTCGGCCCCGCCACGCCCATGACCACGGGCGCAGCCCGGCACCGGCCGTGCGGAGCCTCATCCGTAGCCCCCGAAAGGACACCCGTCATGGCTCGCAGAGCAGCCCTCGTCCTCACCGTCGCCCTTCTCGCCTCCTCGGCGCTGACCGCCTGCTCGACCGAGGGCCCCACCTCCGCCCCGGCCTCCGGGGCCAAGACGGGCTCCGGCGGCACGATCACCATGGGCTTCGCCCAGGTCGGCGCCGAGAGCGGTTGGCGTACCGCCAACACCAAGTCCGTCCAGGAGGCGGCGAAGAAGGCCGGGATCGAGCTCAAGTTCTCCGACGCGCAGCAGAAGCAGGAGAACCAGATCAAGGCGATCCGCACCTTCATCCAGCAGAAGGTCGATGTGATCGCCTTCTCGCCGGTCGTGGAGTCCGGCTGGGACACGGTGCTCAAGGAGGCCAAGGACGCGGGCATCCCGGTCATCCTCACTGACCGGGCCGTGGACACCAAGGACACCTCCCTCTACAAGACCTTCCTGGGCTCGGACTTCGTCAAGGAGGGCAAGTCCGCGGGCGAGTGGCTGACAGGCGCGTACGCGAACGAACAGGGCCCGGTCAACATCGTCGAGCTCCAGGGCACCACGGGCTCAGCACCCGCCAACGACCGCAAGGCCGGCTTCGCCGATGCCATCCGTGCCGACGGCAAGTTCAAGATCGTCGCCTCGCAGACGGGCGACTTCACCCGCGCCAAGGGCAAGGAGGTCATGCAGGCGTTCCTGAAGTCCCAGAAGGACATCGACGTCCTGTACGCCCACAACGACGACATGGCCCTCGGCGCCATCCAGGCCATCGAGGAGTCCGGCAAGAAGCCCGGTACGGACATCAAGGTGATCTCGGTGGACGGAATCAAGGACGCCTTCGTCGCCATGACCGAGGGCAAGATCAACGTCGTGGTGGAGTGCAACCCGATGCTCGGCGACCAGCTGATGGAGCTGGCCAAGAAGGTCGTGGCGGGGGAGAGCGTGCCGACCCGGGTCGAGACCCAGGAGGGCGTCTTCCCGCAGGACAAGGCTGCGGCCGCCCTGCCGTCCCGGAACTACTGACGCGACAGGTTTTGGTGCCGGAGGAGGCCCGGCTCCGGTGCCTCCTTCACCCTCCGGAGCCCGCTCCACCACCCCACACATGAGAGGAGGGCGGATGACGCATCCGTCCACCCCGCCGGCCACGGGCGCCGGCGGCCCGCGGCCGGTCCTGGAAGCCCACGGCATCCGCAAGCGCTTCCCGGGCGTGCTCGCGCTCGACGGAGTCGCCCTGCGCCTCTTCCCCGGTGAGGTGCATGCCCTGATGGGCGAGAACGGCGCCGGGAAGTCCACCTTGATCAAGGTACTCACCGGTGTCCACCCCGCCGACGGCGGCGCCATCCTCGTGGACGGCCGGCCCCACGCGTTCACGGACCCTCTCCAGGCACAACAGGCCGGAATCAGCACCGTTTATCAGGAGGTCAACCTCTGCCCGAACATCTCGGTAGCCGAGAACATCCTCATCGGGCGCGAACCGCGCCGGTTCGGTCTCATCCACTGGTCCGCGATGCGGCAGCGGGCGGCAGAGCTGCTGACGGAACTCGACCTCGGTCTGGACGTCACCAGTCTGCTCGATTCGCACTCCCTGGCGGTGCAGCAACTGGTCGCCATCGTCCGGGCGGTGGACGTCTCGGCGAAGGTGCTCGTACTGGACGAACCCACCTCCAGCCTGGATCGCGAGGAGGTCGCCCAGCTCTTCACCCTGGTGCGGCGCCTGCGGGACCGCGGTGTGGCCATCCTGTTCGTCACGCACTTCCTCGACCAGGTATTCGACCTCTGCGACCGCGTCACCATCCTGCGCAACGGCCGGCTGGAAGGCGAGTACCCGATCGGGGAACTCACGCCGGTGACGCTGGTACAGCGCATGATCGGCGGAGAACTGGCCACCCTCGACCAGCTGTCCGGCCGTGCCCCCGAGGAAGCGGCCGAACGGGCGGCCGGCGAGCCGTTCCTCCAGGCCCGACAGCTGACCCGTACGGGCTCGATCGAACCGTACGACCTTGACATCCATCCCGGCGAGGTCATCGGACTGGCCGGCCTCCTGGGCTCGGGCCGCACCGAGGTGGCGCGCCTCCTGTTCGGCGCGGACAGCGCGGACGCCGGAGAAGTGAGCATCGAGGGCGAGAAGGTGGTCCTGCGCAGCCCCCGCCACGCCATCGCCCGGGGCATCGCGTTCTGTTCCGAGAACCGCAAGTCCGAGGGACTGGTGGGCGAGCTCACGGTCCGCGAGAACATCGTCCTCGCCCTGCAGGCCGCCCGCGGCTGGACCAGGCCGCTGGCCCGTGCGAAGCAGGACGAACTGGCGCGGCACTGGACAGAGGCCCTGGACATCCGCCCCGCCGACCCCGAAGCCCAGGTGCGCCACCTCAGCGGAGGCAACCAGCAGAAGGTCCTCCTCGCCCGCTGGCTGCTGGCCGCACCCCGGCTCCTGATCCTCGACGAACCCACCCGGGGCATCGACATCGGGGCCAAGGCGGAGATCCAGAAACTCGTTGCCCGCCTGGCGGGCGAAGGCACCGCCGTGCTGTTCATCTCGGCGGAACTCGAAGAGGTCCTGCGCCTGAGCCACCGCATCGCCGTGCTCCGCGACCACCGCATGGTGGCCACCCTCGTGAACGACGACACCGTCACGCCCGAACGCCTCCTCACGACCATCGCCACCGGAACGGACTCATGACCACCCAGCCCCCCAAGTCCGAGGCGGCCGCCGCGATCGGGAGACGGCTGGCCGGCCACCGTCTGCTGTGGCCCGCGCTCATCCTGCTCGCCCTGCTCCTCGGTAACCTCGCGTTCCACCACGACTTCTTCTCCGTCCGCGTACGCGACGGCCATCTCTACGGCAGCCTCATCGACATCCTGCAGTTCGGTGCGCCACTCATCCTGGTGGCGCTCGGCATGACCCTGGTCATCGCCACCCGCGGGATCGACCTCTCGGTGGGTTCCACCGTCGCCATAGCCGGCGCCCTCGCCTGCGGGCACATCTCCACCGCCGCGCATCCCGGCAGCGTCGCCACCATGCTCACGGCCGTCGCCCTCGCGCTCGGCGTCGCCCTCGTGCTGGGCCTGGCCAACGGCTTCCTGGTGTCCGGGCTGGGGGTGCAGCCCATCGTGGCCACCTTGATCCTCATGGTCGCGGGCCGCGGCGTCGCCCAGCTGATCACGGACGGCCAGATCTTCACGGTGACCAGCGCCCCCTACAAAATGATCGGCGGGGGTTACTGGCTGACCTTCCCGTTCGCCGTCCTCCTGGCGGCCGCCCTCGTCGCGCTCACCGCCTTCGTCACCCGCCGCAGCGCACTCGGCCTGCTGATCGAGTCCGTCGGCGGCAACCCCGCGGCCAGCCGCCTGGTCGGCATCCGGGCCGGCGGCCTGCTCGCCCTGGTCTACGTCTTCAGCGCCCTTTGCGCCGCCGTCGCCGGACTGATGATCAGCTCCAACGTCTCCAGCGCCGACGGCAACAACGCCGGCCTGTGGATCGAGCTCGACGCGATCCTCGCCGTCGTCGTCGGCGGCACCGCACTGACCGGAGGACGCTTCTCCCTCGGCGGCACCGTCCTGGGCGCCCTGATCATCCAAACCCTGTCGACCACCGTCTACACCCTCGGCGTCCCACCCGAGACCACCCTCGTCTTCAAGGCCTTCGTCGTCATCGTCGTCTGCCTCGTGCAGGCCCCGGTCTTCCGGGCCAAGGTCCTGCGCCGCCGCAGGACGACCACTCCCCGATCCCACACCACGGCGGGCGCCGCCCCGCTGCAGCAGGAGGTACGCGCATGAGTACCGGCATCGCGAGCGCCGCCGCGCACCTCACCCGCCCCTTCGCGACCGTGTCCCCGCGCACCCGCACCCGTATCCCACTGATCGTCACGGCTGTCCTGCTGGCCGTCATGTTCAGCGTCGGATCGGTGCGCTACGAGGGCTTCCTCTCGGCGCAAGTCGTACTGAACCTGCTGATCGACAACGGATTCCTCCTGGTCGTCGCGGTCGGGGCGACCTTCGTCATCCTCACCGGCGGCATCGATCTGTCCGTCGGCTCCATGGTGGCCCTGTCGACCATGCTCACCGCTTGGCTGGTCGAGTCGCACGGCTGGCCCCTGGCCACCGTCATCCCCCTGGTCCTGCTCGTCGGCGCCGGGAGCGGGACGCTCATGGGCTGGATCATCCACACCTTCGAGATCCAGCCGTTCATCGTCACCCTGGCCGGCATGTTTCTCGCCCGCGGGCTCTGCTACACGATCAGCACCGAATCCATCACGATCAGCGACCCCACGACGGTGGGAATCGCGCAGACCCGGCTGTACGGCCCGGGAGGACTGTTCGTCTCGATCCCGGTGGTCATCGCCCTGGCCGTGCTGGTGATCGCCTTCGTCGTCCTGCACCACACGCGCTTCGGCCGCAACGTGTACGCGCTGGGCGGCAACGAGTCCTCCGCTCGGCTGATGGGTCTTCCGACGGGCTCCACCAAGATCGCCGCATACGCCGTCAGCGGCCTGTGCTCCGCACTCGGCGGCCTGTTGCTGACCTTCTACATGCTCTCCGGCTACGCCCTCCACGCGATGGGCATGGAACTCGACGCGATCGCCGCCACCGTGATCGGCGGCACGCTGCTGACCGGAGGCTCCGGTTTCGTCCTGGGCACCGCCCTCGGCGTGCTCGTCCTCGGCACGATCCAGACGGTGGTCAACTTTCAGGGCACGCTCAGCTCCTGGTGGACCCGGATCGTCGTCGGTGCCCTGCTGCTCGTGTTCATCGTGCTGCAACGCCTGATGAGCGGCCGCCGCCCCGCCGCCGACTGACTCCGGCTCCGCAGCCCACCCGCCCGTGCCACCGCGTTCGCGTGCCGCGATCACAGCTTGGTCCCGGCGCGCATCCGGTGGACCGACTTCCAGGGAATGCCGTCATGGAACACGCATACGAATCTGTCGACCAGGCCGCCGAGCCCAGGCAGACGGCCGCCTGTCCGCGGACGGCCCGCCCCCTGCGTCTGAACGATGGCGGAACGGGGGAGAGGTGGCGGTTCGGCTTCCCCGGCAGGGCCCGTGCCGAGGTCCACACGCGCGGCGCCCGGCTCCGTTCACTGATCCTGCCGGACCGCTGGGGCCACACCGCTGACGTGGTGCTCGCGCCCCGCGACCCCGCCGCCTGCGAGGGTTCCGCACGCTACTTCGGTGCGACGGTGGGCCGTTACGCCAACCGCATCGCACGCGGCGGGCTCGTAGTCGACGGCGTCACCCACCGGCTCGCCACCCAGGAGACCGGGCACACATTGCACGGTGGTCCCGACGGGTTCGACCAGCGCCTGTGGCGGTGCGAACCCTTCCACTCGGCGCACCGCACCGGTGTCCGTCTGTTCTTGCACAGCCCCGACGGCGACCAGGGATTCCCCGGTGCCCTGAACGTGCGCCTCACCTACACGCTGGACCGCGACGACAACCTGACGATGTCGTACCAGGCGGTCGCCGACGCCCCGACGATCGTCAACCTCACCAACCACGCCTACTGGAACCTCGAAGGGGAGGGGCGCGGCAACGTCCTGGCCCACCACCTCCAGGTCGCGGCCCCCCTCTACACCCCCGTCGACGCCGAGTTGATCCCCGACGGCTCCCACCGCCCGGTCAGCGACACCCCGTTCGACCTCCGCCGGCACCGGCGTCTCTCCGACGCCTTGACCCATACGGAGGCGCAACTGGCCCTCGCCGGCGGAGGCTTCGATCACAACTGGGTCCTCGACGACGCCCGGCGAGACAGTCCTCGTAAGGCCGCTGTGCTGTACGCCCCCGCATCCGGCCGCCGCATGGAGGTGCGCACCACGGAACCGGGCATCCAGGTCTACACCGGGCAAGGCCTGACCGGTGACATCACGGGCAAGGCAGGCAGGCCGTACCACGCCTACGCGGGGGTCGCGCTGGAGACCCAGCACTTCCCGGACTCCCCGAACCGCCCCGACTACCCGACGGTCGTCCTGCGCCCGGACGAGCTGTACCGGTCGACCACGATCCACAGTTTCACCACGGTCGCCGCCTGAGAGGGGCGGCGGCGGCCGTAGCCGCTGTCCGGTGCCGGGGGGCACCGGACAGCGGCTTTGGTGCCTGTGCCCGGTTTCCCGCGTACGAAGGTGCCCCCGCGGACCCGGCCTCCTGCGAGAGGGGTCAACCGCCGGGCGCGTGGGGGTCATTCGCCGGGGGGAGCGATCCTGCGGGCCGTGCTGGCGCGCACGATGAGCTCGGGCGCCAACACCAGGTGGGTCGACTCGTCGGTCCTGCCCTCGATGTGGTCCAGGAGCAGCCCGATGCTGTCGCGGCCGAGCGAGGCGAAGTCCTGGCGGATCGTCGTCAGCGGGGGCGGGAAGAACTCCGCCTCGGGGATGTCGTCGAAGCCGGCGACCGCCACGTCCTCGGGCGTCCGCAGGCCCGCTTCCCGCAGGGCCCGTAGGACACCGAGGGCCATCTGGTCGTTGGCGACGAACACCGCGGTGAGGCCGGCTCCCTGCCCTCGTGATGCCAGGACCCGCCCCGCCAGCTGCTGGCCGGCCTGGTATCCCGACAGCGGACTCCAGTCGCCGCGCAGCACGGGCGGCACCTCGGCGCCGGCATCGCGCAGCGCGTCCTCCCACCCCTGTGTGCGTGCCTCGCTCTCGAGCCAGTCGGGGGGGCCCGCCACATGCCACACGGTGGCGTGGCCAGACGCGAGAAGGTGCTCCGTGATCATGCGGGCGCCGAGGTTCTGGTCCAGCGACACCCCCGGCAGGTCGAGGGTGTGGCCGCCTTCCACGGTGACCACGGGGCACGGTGCTTCCAGTGCCGCCAGGGCGCGTACCGCGGCGCGTTGCGGAGTGACGGCGACGATCCCCTCCACGCCCCACCCGGCGAGGTGCTGCATGGCCTCGGAGAGGGCCGTCTGCGTGGCGGTGCGGAGCGTGACGGCGGACGTCAGGTAGCCGCGGTCCCGAGCCGCCTCCTGCACTCCCGCCACGGTACTGGCGGGCCCGTGCAGAGTGGTGTTCACCGCGATGACGCCCAGCGTGTGGGTCCGGCGGGTGGCCAGAGCCCTGGCCGCCGAATTGCGGCGGTACCCCAGCTGCTCGATGACCTGAGTCACCGCGGCCCGGGTCTTGGCGCTGACGTTCGGGTGGTCGCTGAGCACCCGCGAAACGGTCTGATGGGACACGCCGGCGACGCGTGCGACGTCCGTCATCGTGGGCGCTCGCGAGACGTCTGGGAGCTGGGTCAACTCTCTTCCTTTCCTCATCGAGCGGCCTTCCCTCAAGGTACCGAACCAGCCGCGGCCCGCACACATCTCGGACCGACCGGAGGATTGTCGACCAGGTGTAGATGTTTGCGCTCACATTATGCAGCGTTGATCGCATGCTGTGGGCAGGAATCTCCTCGTACCCTCTTGAGATTGCGGCTTGTTAGCGCCCACAATCTGATCGGGGCGGCCGAGGTGGGCCAGCCGCGATGTGCTGCGGCCCCGATCAGTCCAGTCCACTCATGCGCGACCGCGGGGGCCTGCCGGGCAGCGGTCCCGGAGAAACCCGCCGCGCATGCCGGAGAGATGGTGAGACGTAGTGAGCGAGACCTTCCTGGGGGACCTCCGTCGTGAGGTCCTCGCGGCCAACCTGCGCATCCTGGAGGCCGGTCTGGCCACCCTCACCTGGGGAAACGTCAGCGGAGTGGACCGAGACGCGGGCGTCTTCGTCATCAAGCCGTCCGGCGTCTCCTACGCCGACCTCACCGAGGAGGACCTGGTGGTGGTGGCGCTGGAGGACGGGCGGGTCGTCGGGGGACGCCTCAGGCCGTCCACCGACACCGAAACCCATCGGTGCCTCTACCGGGCCTTCCCCTCCATCGGAGGCGTCACCCACACGCACTCGACGCACGCCGTCGCCTTTGCTCAGGCGCGCCGCCCGATCCCCGTACTCGGCACGACGCACGCCGACACCTTCAACGGGCCCGTTCCCGTGACGGAGGACCTCACTGCCGAGCAGTGCGCGCGGGACTACGAGTACAACACCGGACAGGTGATCGTCGCCCGGCTCGACGGGGACCCCCGGCTGGCCGACGAGGTCCCCGGAGCACTCGTTTCACGACACGGACCCTTCACCTGGGGTGCCACCGCGAAGGCGGCGCTGGAGAACGCCATCGTCTGCGAGGCCGTGGCGGAGATGGCGCTGCACACGCTGGCGCTGGGGTCCCGCCTCGGGGAAGCCTCCGAACCGCCGAAGCATCTGCTGGAGCGGCACTTCACCCGTAAGCACGGACCGGACGCCTACTACGGCAACGTCCCGCACACCCCGAGCGTCTGAGAGGATGGTTTGTGAGCTGTTGTCCATTGCTGGGTGAGGCTGGGAGGGTGCTGCTGTGATGTCGATGTCGACCTGTAGTTGGCCGTTCCGGCTCCGAGTCGGCCAATGGGCGGACGCGTGACGGGGCATGCGGAGGTCTCTCATGGGCTTGTGGCTAATGCGAACGACTCGGACGACCCGCTCCAGCTGCTGATGGGCCTGGATGTCAGCGCCGTGTCTTTCGTGCGCGACTACGTCGAGCTGCACTTCGATGGACCGATTCTGCGGGCCTTGGGCGACCCCTCGGGCGTGTACGGGGGCCGCGAGTGGCGCTTTCCCGCACCAGGTTCGCTGGATCTCATGCGCTGCTACATCGGCAAGACCGACGGCTATGAACTGGATCCAGATCGGATGTTCGACTTCGCACCATCTCGCGCGCCAAGCGCTGACGCCGTCCGGGCCCCCTGAAAGGGGCGGTCCACCGAGCCGCCATCGGTACTGGTCTCGCTCGCCAGCGCTGGCCGTACCGTGCGGCACGCCCGTGACCACGGCCGTTTCGCCGTCAACATCCTCAGCTGGCAGCAACGGGACCTGATGGACCGCTTCGCCCGGCTGCCGGCGGCGGAGCGCTTCCAGGGCGTCCCGCACCGGCACGAAGAGGGCTGTCCGGTGCTGGAGGGGACGGCCGCCACCGTGGTGTGCCGGCTCGACCAGGCTCCCACCGCGCTCGATCACACCCTGCTGATCGGCCGTGCCTTGTGGACCACACAGGACCCCGACGCCCGGGCCCTGGTGCTCTACCAGCAGCAGCAGAACGCCGTGACCGGCTGACCTCCGCCCCCCGCCCTGCGGCCCACCTGCCGTGGCCCGGGCTCCCGCACGCACCCGCACCCACGTCCGACAGGAATGAACATGAGCATCTTCGCCACCATGGAATCAGAAGTCCGCAGCTACAGCCGGGCCTGGCCCACCGTGTTCACCACCGGACGCGGCGCCGTGCTGCACGACGAGTCAGGACGGTCCTACATCGACTTCTTCGCCGGCGCCGGCGCCCTCAACTACGGGCACAACCCGCCCGAACTGAAAGCCGCGCTGCTGACGTACCTGTCCGGCGATGGCCTCACGCACGGCCTCGACATGCAGACGGCGGCCAAACGCGTCTTCCTGGAGCAGCTGCGGGACCTGATCCTCATACCGCGCGGCCTGGACTACCGCGTCCAGTTCCCCGGACCCGGCGGTACCAACTCGGTCGAGGCCGCGCTCAAGCTCGCCCGGAAGGTCACCGGGC